>NZ_CAAAFR010000106.1:0-4878 GCF_900634745.1 Protofrankia symbiont of Coriaria ruscifolia | reverse complement strand
ACGCAGCGACGCCGCGTGGGGGATGAAGGCCTTCGGGTTGTAAACCTCTTTCAGCAGGGACGAAGCGCAAGTGACGGTACCTGCAGAAGAAGCACCGGCCAACTACGTGCCAGCAGCCGCGGTAATACGTAGGGTGCAAGCGTTGTCCGGAATTATTGGGCGTAAAGAGCTCGTAGGCGGCTTGTCACGTCGGCTGTGAAATCCCGGGGCTCAACTCCGGGCGTGCAGTCGATACGGGCAGGCTAGAGTCCGGCAGGGGAGACTGGAATTCCTGGTGTAGCGGTGAAATGCGCAGATATCAGGAGGAACACCGGTGGCGAAGGCGGGTCTCTGGGCCGGTACTGACGCTAAGGAGCGAAAGCGTGGGGAGCGAACAGGATTAGATACCCTGGTAGTCCACGCCGTAAACGTTGGGCGCTAGGTGTGGGGGACCTTCCACGGCCTCCGTGCCGCAGCTAACGCATTAAGCGCCCCGCCTGGGGAGTACGGCCGCAAGGCTAAAACTCAAAGGAATTGACGGGGGCCCGCACAAGCGGCGGAGCATGTGGCTTAATTCGATGCAACGCGAAGAACCTTACCAAGGCTTGACATGCAGGGAAATCTCGTAGAGATACGGGGTCCGTAAGGGCTCTGCACAGGTGGTGCATGGCTGTCGTCAGCTCGTGTCGTGAGATGTTGGGTTAAGTCCCGCAACGAGCGCAACCCTCGTTCTATGTTGCCAGCGAGTAATGTCGGGGACTCATAGGAGACTGCCGGGGTCAACTCGGAGGAAGGTGGGGATGACGTCAAGTCATCATGCCCCTTACGTCTTGGGCTGCACACATGCTACAATGGCCGGTACAAAGGGCTGCGATGCCGTGAGGTGGAGCGAATCCCAAAAAGCCGGTCTCAGTTCGGATCGGGGTCTGCAACTCGACCCCGTGAAGTCGGAGTCGCTAGTAATCGCAGATCAGCAATGCTGCGGTGAATACGTTCCCGGGCCTTGTACACACCGCCCGTCACGTCACGAAAGTCGGTAACACCCGAAGCCGGTGGCCTAACCCTTGGGAGGGAGCCGTCGAAGGTGGGACCGGCGATTGGGACGAAGTCGTAACAAGGTAGCCGTACCGGAAGGTGCGGCTGGATCACCTCCTTTCTAAGGAGCGTCTGGCAAGTGGTGTTTGCTGCTTGTCCAGAGGCCAGTGTCGGATGTTCAGGCCGGTCTGGTGCTCGATGGGTGGAACGCTGACTGGTTGGATGTTCATGGCTGTTCTGGTGGTCTAGTACGCCTCTGTTGTGTGGGGGTGGAACGGGGCTGGGGTGGTTGTGGGGGTCTACGTGGCACGCTGTTGGGTCCTGAGGGAGTGAGTGTGCTTCCTTGGCGATCGTGGGAGCCCTCCGGTGCTGGTGTGCCGGGGGGTTCGGTCGCGGATCGGGTCATCTGCGTCGTGGAACTGCCGGTGTGTGCCGGTGGGCCGCGGGGTGTGGGTGGGGCCGTCTGTATCTTGAGAACTGCACAGTGGACGCGAGCATCTTTGTGGTCAAGTTATTAAGGGCACACGGTGGATGCCTTGGCACCAGGAGCCGATGAAGGACGTGGGAGGCTGCGATATGCCTCGGGGAGCTGTCAACCGAGCTGTGATCCGAGGATTTCCGAATGGGGAAACCCGGCAGGGCTTGAAATCCTGTCACCCGCGCCTGAACACATAGGGCGTGTGGAGGGAACGCGGGGAAGTGAAACATCTCATTACCCGCAGGAAGAGAAAACAACCGTGATTCCGCGAGTAGTGGCGAGCGAAAGCGGATGAGGCTAAACCGATTGCGTGTGAGAGCCGGCAGGCGTTGCGTGGTCGGGGTTGTGGGATCGTTCGGGCGGGTCTGCCGATCCGTCGAGGAGTGAGAAAGTGCTGTGTTAGTCGAAGGCCATGCGAATGGGTCACCATAGCGGGTAACAGTCCCGTAGACGAAAACATGGTACCTCCTGAGCGTTATCCCAAGTAGCACGGAGCCCGTGAAAGTCCGTGTGAATCTGGCGGGACCACCCGCTAAGCCTAAATACTCCCTGGTGACCGATAGCGGACTAGTACCGTGAGGGAAAGGTGAAAAGTACCCCGGGAGGGGAGTGAAATAGTACCTGAAACCGTGTGCTTACAATCCGTGGGAGCGGGGGCTTTGCCTCTGTGACCGCGTGCCTTTTGAAGAATGAGCCTGCGAGTTTGCGATGTGTGGCGAGGTTAACCTGTTGTGGGGTAGCCGTAGCGAAAGCGAGTCCGAAGAGGGCGTATGAGTCGCATGTCCAAGACCCGAAGCCGAGTGATCTATCCATGGCCAGGTTGAAGCGCGGGTAAGACCGTGTGGAGGACCGAACCCACCAGGGTTGAAAACCTGGGGGATGAGCTGTGGATAGGGGTGAAAGGCCAATCAAACTCGGTGATAGCTGGTTCTCCCCGAAATGCATTTAGGTGCAGCGTTACGTGTTTCTTGCCGGAGGTAGAGCACTGGATGGCCTAGGGGGCCTACAAGCTTACTGAAGTCAGCCAAACTCCGAATGCCGGTAAGTGAAGCGTGGCAGTGAGACTGCGGGGGATAAGCTTCGTAGTCGAGAGGGAAACAGCCCAGATCGCCAGCTAAGGCCCCTAAGCGTGCGCTAAGTGGGAAAGGATGTGGAGTCGCGGAGACAACCAGGAGGTTGGCTTAGAAGCAGCCACCCTTGAAAGAGTGCGTAATAGCTCACTGGTCAAGTGATTCCGCGCCGACAATGTAGCGGGGCTCAAGCGCACCGCCGAAGCTGCGGCATATGCACGGTGTTTGGCCTTCTTCTTCGGGAGGGGGTCCAGGCGTGTGTATGGGTAGGGGAGCGTCGTGTAGCGAGTGAAGCGGCAGGGTGACCTAGCCGTGGACGCTACGCGAGTGAGAATGCAGGCATGAGTAGCGAAAGACGGGTGAGAAACCCGTCCGCCGGATGACCAAGGGTTCCTGGGGCAGGCTAATCCGCCCAGGGTGAGTCGGGACCTAAGGCGAGGCCGACAGGCGTAGTCGATGGACAACGGGTTGATATTCCCGTACCGGCGTTGATGCGACCATGCTGAACCTGGTTCGTGCTAACCGTCCGATCTGCATTCGACTTTCGGGTTGGGTGTGGGGAGCGCGGGATCCCGGCTGGTAGTAGGCAAGCGATGGGGTGACGCAGGAGGGTAGTCCAGCCCAGGTGGTGGTTATCCTGGGGCAAGGGTGTAGGGCGAGGTATAGGTAAATCCGTATCTTATGTGCCTGAGACCTGATGCCGAGCCGATTGTGGCGAAGTGGGTGATCCCATGCTGCCGAGAAAAGCCTCTAGCGAGTGTCAGGGCCGCCCGTACCCTAAACCGACACAGGTGGTCAGGTAGAGAATACCGAGGCGAGCGAGTGAACTGTGGTTAAGGAACTCGGCAAAATGCCCCCGTAACTTCGGGAGAAGGGGGGCCGTTTTCCGTGTAGGAGCGTGCCTCCGAAGCGGAGAGTGGCCGCAGAGACCAGGGGAAAGCGACTGTTTACTAAAAACACAGCTCCGTGCGAAGTCGTAAGACGATGTATACGGAGTGACGCCTGCCCGGTGCTGGAACGTTAAGGGGACGGGTTAGTACTTCGGTGCGAAGCTCAGAACTTAAGCGCCAGTAAACGGCGGTGGTAACTATAACCATCCTAAGGTAGCGAAATTCCTTGTCGGGTAAGTTCCGACCTGCACGAATGGCGTAACGACTTTCCCACTGTCTCAACCACAGACTCGGCGAAATTGCATTACGAGTAAAGATGCTCGTTACGCGCGGCAGGACGGAAAGACCCCGGGACCTTTACTATAGCTTGATATTGGTACTCGGTTCGGCTTGTGTAGGATAGGTGGGAGACTGTGAAGCCGGAACGTCAGTTTTGGTGGAGTCACTGTTGAAATACCACTCTGGTTGAATTGGGTGTCTAACTTCGGTCCGTGATCCGGATCAGGGACAGTGTCAGGTGGGTAGTTTAACTGGGGCGGTTGCCTCCTAAAGAGTAACGGAGGCGCCCAAAGGTTCCCTCAGCCTGGTTGGCAATCAGGTGTCGAGTGCAAGTGCACAAGGGGGCTTGACTGTGAGACAGACATGTCGAGCAGGTGCGAAAGCAGGGACTAGTGATCCGGCGGTGGCTTGTGGAAGCGCCGTCGCTCAACGGATAAAAGGTACCCCGGGGATAACAGGCTGATCTTGCCCAAGAGTCCATATCGACGGCAAGGTTTGGCACCTCGATGTCGGCTCGTCGCATCCTGGGGCTGGAGTAGGTCCCAAGGGTTGGGCTGTTCGCCCATTAAAGCGGTACGCGAGCTGGGTTTAGAACGTCGTGAGACAGTTCGGTCCCTATCCGCCGCGCGCGCAGGAGACTTGAGAAGGGCTGTCCCTAGTACGAGAGGACCGGGACGGACGAACCTCTGGTGTGCCAGTTGTTCTGCCAAGAGCACGGCTGGTTGGCTACGTTCGGGAGGGATAACCGCTGAAAGCATCTAAGCGGGAAGCTTGCTTCGAGATGAGGTCTCCCACAGGGTTAACCTGGTAAGGCCCCCGAATAGATGATCGGGTTGATAGGCCGGAGGTGGAAGTGTGGTGACACACGTAGCTGACCGGTACTAATAGGCCGAGGGCTTGACTATAAAATTTGTTGTGCGTCCACTGTGCGGTTCTGGGGGTATGGCCGGTGTCCGGTTGTGAACTCCATAGTGTTTCGGTGGTTATGGCGAAGGGGAAACGCCCGGTTCCATTCCGAACCCGGTAGCTAAGTCCTTCTGCGCCGATGGTACTGCGTGGGTGACTGCGTGGGAGAGTAGGTCGCCGCCGGACTTTTTGTGGGGAGGGGCTATCCGTGTGGGTAGCCCCTCTTCGCTGTGTGCCGGGG
>NZ_CAAAFR010000104.1:4811-6145 GCF_900634745.1 Protofrankia symbiont of Coriaria ruscifolia | reverse complement strand
GCCCACTCGTTCTTTTTGGCGCCTCGTTCCTCGAGTCCCGCCGAGCCACGGCATGTGATCCAAGGTCGGATGTTTTGAGGCGAAAGGGCGTGTACCCCGCGTATAGCGGGCCTCACGCCAAATTTCAGAGCACGAAGACGATTCTGTTGACACGGAGGCCAGGGACACGTATTTCGCCGCTCCCGGTTGCGACGGGGCGCTGAAAAAAAGAAACGAAACCAGCGCTGCGTTTGCAGTCAGGTCGCTCTCTGAAAACTGAATCGGAACACAGCCATTAGGCTCATCTTCGCAAGAAGATGGAGTCTGAAGAAATGGCGGGTCCCGTTGGCAACAAAACGCCAACAACCTTGCAAGCAACGAACGCCAGAACCAGCTGGCTGCCAGGAGTGAGAGCTCATGGAATGAAGCTGGGGAAGGTCAAATGCTCACAGTTTTAACTGGAGAGTTTGATCCTGGCTCAGAGCGAACGTTAGCGGCGCGCTTAACACATGCAAGTCGCACGAGAAAGGGCTTCGGCCCCGGTAAAGTGGCGCACGGGTGCGTAACACGTAGATAATCTACCCTTGAGCGGGGGATAACGTTTCGAAAGGAACGCTAATACCGCATAACACCGGCAACGGTCAAAGCTGGCCTCTCCTTGGAAGCTAGCACTTGAGGATGAGTCTGCGGCCCATCAGCTAGTTGGTAAGGTAACGGCTTACCAAGGCGAAGACGGGTAGCTGGTCTGAGAGGATGATCAGCCACACTGGAACTGAAACACGGTCCAGACTCCTACGGGAGGCAGCAGTGGGGAATATTGGACAATGGGCGCAAGCCTGATCCAGCGACGCCGCGTGAGTGATGAAGGCCTTCGGGTTGTAAAGCTCTGTTGAGGGAGAAGAAAAAAGCTGGGAGTAACTGCCTGGTTCTTGACGGTATCCCTTTAGAAAGCACCGGCTAACTCTGTGCCAGCAGCCGCGGTAAGACAGAGGGTGCAAACGTTGCTCGGAATTACTGGGCGTAAAGCGCGTGTAGGCGGGCCCCCAAGTCGGACGTGAAAGCCCCGAGCTCAACTCGGGAACTGCATCCGAAACTGAGGGCCTTGAGTGATGGAGAGGGAAGCAGAATTCCTGGTGTAGAGGTGAAATTCGTAGATATCAGGAGGAACACCGGTGGCGAAGGCGGCTTCCTGGACATTGACTGACGCTGAGACGCGAAAGCGTGGGGAGCAAACAGGATTAGATACCCTGGTAGTCCACGCCGTAAACGATGAGTGCTGGGTGTCGCGGGTTTTGACCCCTGCGGTGCCGTAGCTAACGCGTTAAGCACTCCGCCTGGGGAGTACGGCCGCAAGG
>NZ_CAAAFR010000104.1:0-2500 GCF_900634745.1 Protofrankia symbiont of Coriaria ruscifolia | reverse complement strand
TATAGCCTCGGACGAATTGCATCGGGGGTAGAGCACTGAATGGGCTAGGGGACTTACCAGTTTACCAAACCCAATCAAACTTCGAATACCGATGACAAGTATCCGGGAGTCAGGCAGTGGGTGATAAGATTCATTGCCAAAAGGGAAAGAGCCCAGATCGACAGCTAAGGTCCCAAAATCCAGACTAAGTGGAGAAGGATGTGGGAACGCTCAGACAACCAGGAGGTTGGCTTAGAAGCAGCCATCCTTTAAAGAAAGCGTAATAGCTCACTGGTCAAGCGAGCCCGCGCCGAAAATACAACGGGGCTAAGTCTGGTACCGAAGCTTCGGGTTCTCGAAAGAGAGCGGTAGCGGAGCATTCTCAAGCAGATACACGGTGTACCGCAAGGAGCGCTAACGGGCTTGAGAAGAGCTTATGGAGGCATGAGTAGCGATAAACAGGATGAGAAATCCTGTCGCCGTAAGCCCAAGGTTTCCTGGGGAAGGATAATCCTCCCATGGGTGAGTCGGTCCCTAAGCCGAGGCCGAAAGGCGTAGGTAATGGGAAGCAGGTTAATATTCCTGCACCACTTTGGAAGGCGTTGAAGCAAGCAGGGACGGAGAAAGGTATGCCGAGCCAGCGAATGGTTGTGCTGGTTCAAGCGTGTAGGCAGATTTCATAGGACCCAACAGGGACAAACGTGGAATCTATGCCGAGACGCGATGAGGTGGAGCTCCGGCTCCGCAACTCGGTGATCCTAAGCTTCCAAGAAAAGCTGCGTGCGGAGCCCCTGAAGTGACCGTACTGCAAACCGACTCAGGTGGGCGGGGTGAATATCCCAAGGCGCGTGAGAGAACACTGGCTAAGGAACTCGGCAAAATGACACCGTAACTTCGGGAGAAGGTGTGCCTTTGGTGGTGAAGAGACTTGCTCTCTGAGCTGGTGAAGGTTGCAGAGAAACGAGGGTAGCGACTGTTTACTAAAAACACAGGACTGTGCGAACACGTAAGTGGACGTATACGGTCTGACGCCTGCCCGGTGCTGGAAGGTTAAGGGGAGATGTCAGCGCAAGCAAAGCTTCGAACCGAAGCCCCAGTAAACGGCGGCCGTAACTATAACGGTCCTAAGGTAGCGAAATTCCTTGTCGGGTAAGTTCCGACCTGCACGAATGGCGTAACGACTTCCCTACTGTCTCAGCCAGTGACTCAGCGAAATTGTATTGGGGGTGAAGATACCCTCTACCCGCGGCAAGACGGAAAGACCCCATGAACCTTTACTGTAAGTTGGCAGTGAAGTTCGGGTCAGCCTGCGTAGGATAGGTGGGAGGCTTTGAACTCGGGATTCCGGTCTCGAAGGAGCCAACCTTGAAATACCACCCTGGCTGTTCTGGACTTCTAACCTAGGCCCATGATCTGGGTCGGGGACACTGCCTGCTGGGCAGTTTGACTGGGGCGGTCGCCTCCAAAAGCGTAACGGAGGCGCGCGAAGGTTCCCTCAGGCTGAATGGAAACCAGCCGTAGAGTGTAAAGGCACAAGGGAGCTTAACTGTGAGACCGACAGGTCGAGCAGGTGGGAAACCAGGTCTTAGTGATCCGGTGGCACTGAATGGAAGGGCCATCGCTCAACGGATAAAAGGTACTCTGGGGATAACAGGCTGATTGTGCCTGAGAGTCCATATCGGCGGCACAGTTTGGCACCTCGATGTCGGCTCATCGCATCCTGGGGCTGGAGCAGGTCCCAAGGGTTTGGCTGTTCGCCAATTAAAGCGGTACGCGAGCTGGGTTTAGAACGTCGTGAGACAGTTCGGTCCCTATCTGCCGTGGGCGCAGGATACTTGAGAGGAGCTATTCATAGTACGAGAGGACCTGAATGGACGCACCTCTTGTGTGCCGGTTGTCACGCCAGTGGCATAGCCGGGTAGCAACGTGCGGAACGGATAACCGCTGAAAGCATCTAAGCGGGAAGCCGGCCTCAAGATGAGGTATCCCGGACGCAAGTCCCTAAAGGCCCCATGTAGACCACGTGGTGATAGGTCGGGTGTGGAAGTGCAGCAATGCATGGAGCTAACCGATACTAATCGGCCGTGCGGCTTTTCCTAACTCTAAGGCAAACGTCGTATACGGGAGTGATTTGAGGTCAGGGTTGGGAGTGTGGATCGCCCAGCGCTGGCGGCTTCTAGATGTCAGTCTTGGACTGGGGCTGGGAGTGGTTAGGTGTTGCAATCAAACGCAAGTATGCGATTCGCTCGCTAGGAGCGCGCAGGGGCCTTCGCCCCGACTGCTAGGCAGTGCGCTCGGCGAGGTGAGCTCTCGAAAGTTTTCGGTGGCAACGTCGAGGGGGTCATACCCGATCCCATCCCGAACTCGGAAGTCAAGCCCCTCAGAGCCGATGGTACTGCGCGGGGAACTGCGTGGGAGAGTAGGACGCCGCCGGGATTAATCCCTAACCCCGTAAGGTTTTCGCCTTACGGGGTTTTTTTATTGTCCGTCTTGTGCATTTCGAGCGCGCTCTCGGCTTGCT
>NZ_CAAAFR010000103.1:7500-12914 GCF_900634745.1 Protofrankia symbiont of Coriaria ruscifolia | reverse complement strand
ATATAATGCTATAGAAGCACGCACTTCTTCGTCCACAACAGCAGGCTCTTTCGGTCCTGGCTAGCCGGTCCAGTTCTCCAGTCAATACCTGCCAAAGAAAGAATGTACAATTTGTTGTATCCATGATATTACCAATCAACGAACTGCTAGTTGGAGAGGGAGGTCCATTACGCGTTAGCTACCTCTAGAATAGCCAGACATTCTTGGCCAGGTTTCAGAATGGAAGAGAAGTCATGGAAGGAACTGAATTGGCCACGCACGATGAATGGATGGACAAGAAAAAGGATAGTCTAAGACTCTTCGATATGAATTTATACGGAAGAATCTGAAATGCTCCCGCTCTGCATGGCAGGCGAGGTTGGTCGTAGATCATGCAGGCTGATGGGTAGCATCAGGGTGGGCTCCGAGAGGGAATATAACTAACTGAAAGAAAGTCTAACGAAGGAGTATATGGTAAACTCCCCAAAAATCTTTCTGCATTAAGGCCCCTGCTCATTATTCAAAAAGTCTACAAGGGTGTCTCCAACCTATTTTCAAAATCTCAAGTAGATGAATATTCCTTAGACTTCGTATATGGTGAATATGGTAACGAATATATTCTCTAAAAGGCATAGCTTACGAATAGATTCATTAAGCCTAATTCCTTTCTTAATGAATATTCACTCAATCAAACCCCAGTTGGCCAAATAGTCTAAATGTGCTTGAAGAGAGTTCACCCTCTTCGGGAGTTTTCGCGGTTCCACAATCTCTGGCACGCCCGGTGGGACCAGTCTCTCCTCCCTCTGATCTACGACCACCCTCAGTCTTCATCAAATTTGGTGGCGAGCACTAAGTCCGTGATTGTTTTCTACAGCTACGATCATGTCGACTGCCAGCATTGCCGCTTTCAGCCCTGTCACCCCGGGGGTTTCATCACGAGTCACTTTCGGACCGCTTATCCAGAAGCCCTAATGTTGGTTGGCAAAGCCCCTGCCACTCCCATCACTTTCGGTAGTCTGCCGGCTAACCTGGTGACTGTTGGGCCATTTACTGTTGAGGATTTCCCTCCACTGAACAAGTCCTCCTCATGCCTCAAGAAATGCAAAGCCCCGAAGAAGAAGATGGTGGCCAAGGAAACTGAAGCTGTCGTCCACACTACTTACACTATCTCCGCCAGCGCGAAGGGCAAGCAGCTCGAGCAGGCACCGCAGACATCAGCACCAAAGAAGACCAGAAAGAGGGTCTGGAATAAAAACACCTCTGGCTCTCAGAGCGAACACCAAATGGTTGAGGGGGCAGCTTTGACCCCAAATGCAGAACAGGCATTGCAGGACCCCCCGTCGCACCCAGGAAGAAGACCTCGAGGCGCGCCAGGTACGCCCGTAACCGGCGCCAGAGAGAGGAGTTCCCGCTAAAACCCGGCCAACATCAAAGAAGACCTATTGTCATCTCTCGACCCTTCGAGATCCCCATGCAGAACCGCTTCCAGCCTCTAGCACAGTTGAGAGGAAGGATGGACCCTCTCCCTAAGCCACGCCAAGCTCCTCAACGGAGGCTACTACAGAAGCCTACAGCCCGATCAGACCTCAGAGAGCACTGCCATCTGTTACCCAGATGCTCTTAACGCCCTCCTTCTCTTATAAGATTCTCTACGACCATCCATCTCTTATAATAAGCCGTCTCTTACCCTCTTGAAGTGAGCACTTCAAGACCTTATAATAAGCCTTCTCGTACCCGGGCATACACCATCGTTCACTTCTAACTAATAAAATCTATCTAACAACAAGCAACTACATCAACAACTGAAGATATTATAATAAACCTTATCTACGATAACTCCTGATGTGACCCTAAAGCCCTCGGAACGCCTACCCTCGACTCGCACTCCCTTCTTAGGTTAGGCTTTCAGTTGATTAAGGAGGTACCGTTCGCACTCCCTCCCAGGCAGTGCTTACTCATTTAAGGGTTCTAACGGGAATCTTTCTTTGTTATATCCAAGGGCTGGGGGAGGGCCCCCAAACCCCCCTTAGTCCCGCGTCCTTATCTATAAATAGCTCATTGACTATCCTAATTTGTTCTTATCTGTCCTTATGATCAACATCGGAAATATCAGCTTCAATAGCATCGGAAATGGAATCTGAAATTGCGTAAGTAGTGATCGAACACTGATGTGGCTGATCATTTGTACCTGAACTCCGCATAACCTCTTGCAAGATTCGTATTCTTCCCAGCTCCCAACCTGCCCTTCGCCAGTTGGAAATAGAGGCAAGAGGTGCCATCCTGACCTGGAGGAGGTGATGGGGAAGCTGCTGGTTCAACCGACGGAGGGGAAGCTGCTTGCTGACTTATACTCAATTGAAGGGTCAAGTCTTAATCAAATAGTTCAGTTGTTGCGCCCCATATCCTAGTAAAGTTCGAACCGTTTCCAGAGCGAAGGACTTCGATCTTAGACTGAAAAATCAAGCGCATGAACTACCCCTATTGACCTAAAAGGTCAGCCCAGTCAGTGCAGTCTCGATCTTTATGATTCAACTTCTCTTTCACCTCTCTTTGCGAGCTAGCCCGGTGCCCCATAAACCAGCTCTTCTCAGAACCCGGGGGAGAGACTAAAAGCTGTCTCTTGAGCTCGGGTAGCTCCTTCTTAATTGATTGCATAACCTTAATCGAATTGCCATGCGGAGCGACCAATTAAAATAGAGTTACAAGTTCTAGGGCGAAGGACTCTGACCCTGGGCTTTTGAACATCAAGCTTGTGGACAGGCCTCTCTCTTCCTTCTTGCTTCACACCTGCTATTGACCCCAATTAACTTAAGAAACCAGCCAAGCAATGGCCTTGTTATTTATAAGGGGTGCGGCTATGCCGTGTTCTCGGTGTATGCGCGAAGTGAATCTTCTATACCGTCCATAGTAGGCGGGCAATTCGTCGTTCATGCATTTGGGACCGTTGTCGCTGGAGATTGCACTTAGTGCTAGGCTTCCGCTGTCAGTCCGGCCCGGGTGATGAAACTGAACGTACTTTGGTTAGTCATTCTGGTTGTATCGACTTGCGTCTGTCCTTCTGTCCCTGATCCTTTCAAGCATAGAATGAAGCGAGTGGGGATTGCCGGGTTTCAGCTGGTTTCTGTGCTCTTAGGTTCGATCTCTTCTCTTCTAGGGCCAACGCGCCTATTCTATTACATTCCTTTCCCCTTCTTGGGTGAACCTGTCCCATTGCCCGAATCCAGGAATGGTGATGTCTCGTCCTGACATGGGTTACCTTCCCTAAACGGGTTTAATGGAACATGCCTAGGGCAGAGAAAGGTACGTTTTTCTAGCCCGAAAGGCAAATACCTTAAGATAGGGCACTTCGTGGCTTAAACGGCTCTATTTTCACTATGCTCCACCGTTAGAGAAGAAAGAAAATACATGCATATAGGCAAACCCCACGAACAACTAAACCATCCGTTTCGGGAGCTACAAGGAGGAAGAAATAGGATTCGGATGAAGAATAAGAAAGAGAGAACGATGCCGAGGCTGAAGTCGAAACCTAAGTCGAAGTTAAAGCTAAAGCAGGTGCCTAAGTTGAAGCTTAAGTCGATGCCAAAGCCGGTGTTGATGTCTTAGAATAGGGAACACCAAGTGAAAGAGCTGCCATCCGGAACTTGAGAAGGGGGACGAACTACTTTGATTGAGTCTTGCAGACAAACCGAACTCGCGGAGATTGAAATGAGAGAAAATGGAAAGGCGCTTTTTCCACCTTTTTCAGAGTTGAGTTACTCTTAGTCGAAATCACTCGAACCTTTCTCATATCTTTGTGTTTCCTGTGTCCTCAATTGTCCAGTTTCCTGGCTCGCTAGCTTGCTTGATCAAATCCACGGTGACTTCCCGGCAAAGCAAAGGAGAAAGAGTGATTATTTACGTTGCAAGCAAACAAGCAACGGCTTTCGCGCTAGGGGGTGCTCATCTACCTACTGTTGCTACGCTACCTTGTTGTTACGAACAAACGACCAAGCAAACGGAGGCGAAGCCGGAGTGCGCTAGCAGGCTACCCTGACTTGAAAAGTAATAAAACCTGACTACCGGCGCGGAATAAGAAAATCAAGGGAAGACTTTTAGATAGAAAGCTTTTGAACTCCAATTTCTGTACTCAAATTCTGACACACTGAAATTCTGGTTAGATGGCGGCCGCTCATGGAGAGAGGTAGCGAGACTGACCGCTGCTGGGTGGAATTATCAACTAAGTGAACGTTCCATGCAGACTGTATCTCCCGTTAAGGCAGATCTATCGCAGGGGGAGGTCTTTTTCTTAGCCGAATAGAAAGTTATGTCAAGGTGCGTTCCACGAGAGGCTATTCACAAGATCTTGAAGCTGATTGAATAATTGGCAGGGGCAAGGGACTGGCTCTCCTCTTTAGGGAGGCCCGAACCGACTTCAAATCGATTTGCTAGCTTTCTTTAGCGGTTGAATCTCTCTCCGGGTTAGTCCGCTCACAAATGCGAAATTGGGGAGCAGAAGCCACTCGCTTCACTAAGGGCAAGGAGCAAAAACCACTCAATTCTTTGTGAAATGTTGGAGAGCAGCCAGCCCTTTTTATTATATTAATTATTAGCGGGTAGGTGAAACTTTTTCCTGAAGCATAAGATGAGATTAGAGATGAAAAAGACGCTAGCATTAGCAGAAGATCATTGATCATACTTTCTTGCCTTAGCCACTATTGAGTAAGAGGGATTTCTACTTGCCTTAGATCACTATCGAGGCTATGAGAAACTCATAGCACAGACGATCCTTACCCGTGAAGGCAGAAACAGTACCTGTTGTTAACAAAACGGAGTCTCAAAAGCCCTTTTTTTTATCGCACTGGTATCAAAAACTCCATTTTCGTATTTTCAGGCAGAGCACCAGTAAAAGACCACCTAGAGGCCTATGAAAGTCATTAAGAAAGATGGCGCCTCTAAAAGGATGTCTTCAATTGTTTCAGCAGCCAAGGCGAAGAGAGAGTCCTACCATCACGAGGGATTCGAGATATAAAGAGATAGCAAGCCGGAAGGGCGACGGGAGATGATCGTTCGGACAGGAGATGTGGACGAGTTTTAGCCTAGCTCCAAGAAGAAGGTACCGGGACCTCATTGAGCACAAGATTTGAGCGGTTAATGGAGAGCACCAAACTCATGCGTTGGCTTTGGGGCGAGGATCAAGGAGGCCAGGCCGGATTTACCTTTATGAACCTCAGCGTTCAGTGGTCGGGTTCACTCCTCCTATTGCCTTTACCCAGCGGCAAGACGCTTAGTTTTGTCGGAAAGGGAATGCTTCTTCCCCTCTACTGTGCGGGTGCTAAGACTAGGCGAAGAATTAAATGAATCAGTTCGCTCCCTAGTTCTTCTTCTTTTGCTAACATCCTTCGATGACAGGCCGACCGAAGGAAGACGCACCGGGATCCTACTTCTATCTCATCAGA
>NZ_CAAAFR010000102.1:0-51094 GCF_900634745.1 Protofrankia symbiont of Coriaria ruscifolia | reverse complement strand
GGGCGGGAGCACGGATCATGGTGGGGGCGGAAAACACAGTGTACAAACAACAGGCGGATGCTCTCCGCCCGGCGAATTGACGCCGATGGCGGTTGGGTCCTAGCGTCCTTGGACAGTGGGACCCGGGGCGGACGAGTAGATAACGTCTGCACACGGGGAAGGTGCGGACGGCGCCAAAGACCGTCCCGGGTCCCACTCATTTATCTGCCGTTTGTAACTGTCAACCGACCGCCGAGCACGCACACGGCGACGATCATCGGTTCGACGTCGACCCTCATCAGGCTCGCGGTGTCGGCGTCCGCCGCGACCGCGCGGATGCCCCGGCCCAGCCGGGTGCCGGCGACCACCCGGTCGACCAGGATGAGCATCATTACCACCATCCCGACGATGACCAGGGTCTGGGGCGATGCGGGGGCGCACCGTGGCGGCGCAGCGACCGGTGCCTGCGGCGAGCGAACGGGTGCCCCCCGCGGGGCACCCGTCATGGCTCAGGACTCGATTCAAGGTTTGATCAGTCCTGCGGTGGTCCCGAGCACGTTCCGCCGGCCACCGCGGACCTGGTAGACGTACACGGTGGAGCCGGTGACGTCACCGGTCGGGGAAAAGACGATCCGCTTGGTGACGCCTTCGAAGTCAACCGATGCGAACGCCTGTGCCACCGCCTCCCGGCTGGCCCCCGGCCCGAGTGTGCGCAGAACCTCGATGACCGCGTTCGTCGCGTCGTACGCCTCGCCGGAATAGGTCCCCGGCTGTGCGCCGTTGTTGACCTGCTTGTAGTCCGCGACGAATCCGGCGGCCCGCGGGTCGCTGTTGGGGTCGCCACACGGACAGGTCAGGTACGCGCCCTCGGCATTCGCCGCACCCGCCTGGGCGATGAACTGGTCGTCGTTCGACCCGTCACCACTCATGAGGGTTCCTGTGAACCCCTTGGCGCGCAACGCCTTGGCCAGCAGCGCAAATTCCTGATAATAGCCGGAGTAGAACACCGTGTCCGGTTTCTCGGATATTATTTTCGTCGCCTCGGAAGTGTAGTCCTTTGTGGGGTTGACGGCGTCATGCGTGACATTCACCCCCTGCGTCCGCAGCTCCTTCTCGAGTACCCCGGACAGGCCTGTGCCGTATTCGCTCTTGTCGTCCAGGGAGAACACCTTCCGGGATTTGAGCGCCTTCGCGACATAGTCGGCGGCGGCGGTACCCTGCACGGTGTCGGGGGCGATCACGCGATAGAAACTGACAAAGCCGAGCTCGGTGAGCTGCGGGTTCGTCGCCGACGGACTCACCGACAGCAGGCTGGCCTGGCTGTAGAGCGGTTCGCTGGCCTTGGTGGCGCCTGAGAAGACCGGCCCGACCACGCCTATGATGTCCGGATCGTCGATGAGTTTCTGGGCGGCGGTGGGACCCTGCTCCGCGCTGCCCTGGTCGTCGGCCTCCACCAGCCGGAGGGTGAACGGGAGGCGCCCGCTTCTGTTGGCGCGGTCGACCGCCGTTCGGGCTCCGTTGACCGCGTTGACGCCGAGTTGCTGGCCGTCACCTGACAGCGGCCCCTGGAAGCCGATGACGTACTCCGTACCCCGGCCGCTGGATGTCCCTCCCCCGCATGCGCCGGCGGTCAGCGCTACCGCGAGCAGTCCGGCGGCAACCGTCGTCGTTCGCCTGGCCATGCCGTTTCCCTTCACCCGTTCCGGTGGGGCGTCACGGGCAGTTCCCGGCAGGGCCCGGCACAGCACGCAGCATCCGCTCCCCGGCGCCGAAGGGCGTCGCGTCCGCTCGGCTGTGTCCGGGACAGTCCGCGCCGTGAGCTGTCCCGTATGGAGCGCAACCGCGGATCCCGCCTGCCGTACCTGCCCCGCCCGGCCCGCTTGCCGAACTATCTGCAACATAACCGCTACAGCTCGCGTCCGAAAACTTGATGTACGCGTGTCATAACAATTAGCAACCGGATGCGAACACTCCCCGCCGGAGCAAGCGGAAAGGGGACGAGCACGACCGACCGGCTCCATCCACAGCTCCGGCTCCGTCTCCGTCTCCGGCTCCGACGACTCGGTTCGACCGCCCGGCCCGGGGTGGGGTGGCAAAAAACGACAGGAAACTTGTATATCCGATAGACGGATGTCAAAATATCTTTTGTTCGCGACGGCGAGGCTCTCAGCTGCCGACGAACACCGGGAGGACACTGAACCGGCGCGGGATCGGCGACCAGGACCGATGCGACGCGCAACGGCCCACCGGGCCAGGACAAGGAGAACCGAACATGAGTGGGATCCACCGGGTCGGGGTTGTGGGTGCCGGGCTGATGGGGTCGGGTATCGCCGAGGTCAGTGCGCGGGCAGGATTAGACGTCCTGGTGACCGAGGCGAATCGGCTCGCGCTTGAGGCGGGCCGGCAGCGGATCGAGAAGTCGTTCGAGCGTGCGGTTCAGGGCGGGAAACTGACCGCGGACGATCGCGATGCGGCGCTGGGCAGGCTACATTACACCACCGACCTGGACGAGTTCGCCGACCGGGATCTGGTGGTCGAGGCCATCGCGGAGAACGAGCAGGTCAAGCTGGAGGTGTTCGCGGCACTGGACAAGGTGGTGTCCTCACCCGATGCGATCCTGGCGTCGAACACCTCGTCGATTCCGATCATGAAGCTGGGTATGGCCACGGCACGGCCCGCATATGTGGTGGGCATCCATTTCTTCAACCCGGTACCGGTGTTGAAGCTGGTGGAGTTGATCCCGTCGCTGTTGACTGCCGAGGAGACCATAGCGGTCGCCACGACCTTCGCCGGTGAGACGCTGGGCAAAACGGTGATCCGCTCGCAGGACAGGGCAGGCTTCGTGGTCAACGCACTGTTGATCCCATATATACTGTCAGCGATCCGGATGATGGAGTCGGGTTTCGCGTCGGTGGAGGACATCGACAACGGCATGGTGCACGGGTGCTCACATCCGATGGGACCACTGCGACTCGCCGATCTGATCGGGCTGGACACCGTGAAGGCGGTGGCGGACTCGATGTACGAGGAGTTCAAGGAACCGCTTTACACCGCTCCGCCACTACTGTTGCGGATGGTCGACGCGGGACTGCTGGGCAAGAAGTCCTACCGTGGCTTCTACGACTATCAGAGTTGATCTTCTCGGGAAGGATCGGGGATGAGCCAGGGCTTCGGGCTTTACCGGCTCGGTGAAGAGCACGACGCGCTGCGTGCGGCTGTACGCGCGCTGGCAGAAAAGGAGATCGCGCCGTACGCGGCGGAAGTGGATGAAGCCGAGCAGTTTCCGACACAGGCTCGGGACGCCCTGGTGAAGGCGGACTTCCATGCGGTGCACATCTCGGAGTCCTACGGCGGGCAGGGCGCGGACGCGGTGTCGGCATGCATCGTGATCGAAGAGGTCGCGCGGGTGTGCGCCTCCTCGTCGTTGATCCCCGCGGTGAACAAGCTGGGCACACAACCGATCATCCTGTCCGCCGGCGAGGAGTTGAAGAACACGGTACTGCCCGACATTGCGGGCGGCGCCATGATCTCGTACGCGCTGTCCGAGCGGGAGGCGGGTTCGGACACCGCGTCGATGCGCACCCGCGCCCGGCTGGACGGGGATCACTGGGTGCTCAACGGTACGAAGACCTGGATCACCAACGCCGGGGAGTCGACCTGGTACACGGTGATGGCGGTGAGCGACCCGAAGGCGGAAAAGCCCTCGCGGGGCATTTCGGCATTCGCGGTGCACCGGGACGACCCGGGTTTCTCGGTGGGGAACAAGGAGCGGAAGCTGGGGATCAAAGGGTCACCGACCCGGGAGATCCACTTCGAGGAGTGCACGATCCCGGCAAATCGGATCATCGGCGAACCGGGAACCGGGTTGAAGACGGCGTTGGCCACGCTGGACCACACCCGTCCGACGATCGCGGTGCAGGCACTGGGAATCGCGCAGGGTGCACTGGACGCGACAGTGGACTACGTGCGGGAACGCAGGCAGTTCGGGCAGCGCATCGGAGATTTCCAGGGTGTGCAGTTCATGCTGGCCGAGATGGCGATGAAGATCGAAGCTGCGCGGCACCTGGTATACGCCTCGGCGGCGACCAGCGAGCGGGGTGAGCCGGAGGCGGGGTTCCGTGCTGCGGCGGCCAAGACGTACGCCTCGGACGTGGCGATGTCGGTGACCACCGACGCGGTACAGCTGTTCGGAGGGGCAGGCTACACCCGGGACTTCCCGGTGGAGCGGATGATGCGCGACGCCAAGATCA
This sequence comes from Protofrankia symbiont of Coriaria ruscifolia, assembly GCF_900634745.1. Taxonomy (NCBI): domain Bacteria; kingdom Bacillati; phylum Actinomycetota; class Actinomycetes; order Frankiales; family Frankiaceae; genus Protofrankia; species Protofrankia symbiont of Coriaria ruscifolia. The sequence continues at coordinate 46,865 of NZ_CAAAFR010000102.1, read as the reverse complement.
CCCAGATTTACGAGGGCACCAACCAGATCCTGCGCATGGTCATGGCCCGCCACCTGCTCAGGAGCTGACGCAAACCGCGGGGGCGACCGGCCTGAGGGGCGAAGGCTGGCGTGGGCTCCTCCCGGAGTCCGCACCAGCCGGTGGTGCCTTCTTCCGACCCTGACCGCTTCCGACTCTGACCGCTGCCGGCCCTGACCGGTCTTCCAGCTCTAGTCGATGATCGCGCGTAGCTGTTCGACGGCATGCACACGCTCGGCATGTGTGGCCGCCAGTGGTGTCACGTGCAGGGTCGTGACACCGGCCGCCGCAAAGGCGGCAACCCGATCCTTGACGTACCCAGGCGGACCCACCAGCGAGGTGTTCCGGACCAGGTCGTCCGGGACGGCTGCCGCCGCCTGCTCCTTGTGCCCGGCAAGGTACAGATCCTGGATGACTTCAGCAGCCTGCTCGTACCCGTACCGGCGGGCCAGGTCGTTGTAGAAGTTCTTGCCCTTCGCGCCCATGCCGCCGATGTAGAGGGCCAACTGGGCGCGGTAGGGCTGCAGTAGCGCGGTGTTGTCCTCGATGCCCTCGCCGATGGCGAGGGGCACGCTGGCCGTGATGTCCAGCGGGCCGAGCTGGGGGTCGCGCTTGGCGTAACCCTCCTGCAGGGCGCTTTCCCATGCGTCGGTGACCTTGTCCGGATGGAAGAACAGCGGCAGCCATCCTTCCGCGATCTCGGCAGCCAGCGCGACGTTACGCGGGCCGATCGCGGCCAGGATGATCGGGATCCGGGGCCGTACCGGACGATTTATGATCTTCAGTGGCTTACCGAGACCGCTGCCCTGGCCCTCCGGAAGCGGGATCTGGTAATACCTGCCCTGATGCACGACCGGTTCCCGCCGCCACACCTGGCGACAGATCTCCACCACCTCGCGGGTGCGGGCCAGCGGCGCATCATAGACGACACCGTGAAAGCCCTCGATCACCTGTGGTCCGGAAGCGCCCAGACCCAGCCAGAACCGGCCCCCGGACACGAAGTCCAGGCCCGCGGCGGTCATCGCGGTCAGCGTCGGCGTACGGGTGTACAACTGCAGGATGCCGGAAGTGATCTCCAACCGGCTGGTTCGCGCCGCGATGAAGCCGAGCTGGCTGACCGCGTCAAAGGTGTATACCTCGGGGACCGCAACAATGTCGAGCCCGACCTTCTCGAAATCTTCCAGCTCGGCGACGGTCTCCGCGAAGCCGCCGCTGTAGCTCACAGTCATTCCGATCCGCATCGATCTCCCCGATTCCGCTCACAACAACAGTCATGACTGACTGCAACGATAGCGCCGGCGGACCGGCCCGAGAAAGGACTTCCGCGGCCCTGCCGCAGCCGCCGTTCCCGGCAGCAGCGGCAGCAGGTCGTCGTCCACCTCGTTCGGCGGTTCGGCGGAGCTCTCGGCCTCCGGCGGAGCTCTCGGCGATCTCACCTGCCGATGACGCACCGCCGTCCGACGAAGGCCGACGAGTTCCGATCAGCAACCCGGGGACCTGGGGACCTGGAGACCTGGGCCTCCCAGATCGGCTTCCGGGCCCCCGAGCGCGAGAAAAATATGATCGCGCCGCCTTTGGCCTTCTCCGGCGCAGTCGGGCTGTCAGGCCCCGCTTCCGTAGGGGCGGGTGAGAACCTCGAGCAGGTGACCGTCCGGATCCTCGAAGTAAACCCCGCGGCCGCCGTCGCCGTGGTTGATCTCGCCTGGCCGGCTGCGGCCCGGATCGGCCCAGTAGCGGATACCGCGCTCACGGATCCGTCCGAAGATCTCCTCGAACTCCGCTTCACTGATAAGGAAGGCGTAGTGTTGCGGAACGATCGTTGCTTTGGTCTCGGCGAAGTCGAGACTCACGCCGTTGTCGGCCGTGACCACGAGGAAGTGCCCGAACGGCGTGGGGGCGTCCAACCCAAGAATTCCGGCGAGAAAGGCGGCCGACGCGCTCTTGTCATGGGCTGACACGATGGTGTGATTCAGCTGTACGGTCATGGTAGTGACCTTTCTGGTGTCTGCTGTGTCTACTGTCTGCCGTGATGGGCGAATCCGTTGTCTGCTGTGGTGGGCGGACGCAATTTCGACGATCATCGGCTCCGGACGCTGGGCTACACCGCACGCGGGCGGACGGCACGCGGACGGTTCGAACACCGACTCCGAACTGCCGCAACTCGTGGACGCCCGCGCACCAGTGAACGGGATCACACTGTGGCGTCCCGAGCCGACATCCTCGGGGCGTCCGGGTCGATGCCCCAGCTGATGATGCGCCGCGGATGGATGCGGATGACTTCGCGGCTCAGGTAGGCCGCGGGCGGGTCCTCATCCGTCACCGCCTCCGCCTTGCCGCGGATCTCCAGGCCGCGGACCCGCCACGGGTCCACGGAGGCTATGTCGTCGACGACCAGGGAGACGGCCGCGGTGGCGGCGACGTTCCGGAACTTGCGGCTGCCACCCAGGCTGTAGCCGTGGATGTCGATGGTGCCGGCGGCCTCGTTGTAACGGAAGCCCACCGGGCTGTTCTGCGGCGAGCCGTCGGGCGCGACCGTGGCGAGCCGTCCGAGCCGCTGGCCGGCGAGGTAGGTGCGTTCGATGTCGGTGAAGGACATGACAACAGCCTGCAACCTGAACCGCACTTCATGTCAATAGGGGATGGCACGGGCGGTTTCGACGCCACGACCAGGCAGTTGATCGACAGCTGGACGGTCGATACGGTGTCGTGCCGCTAGTCGATCCCGACGTCCTTGTCGGACTCTGCGCCAACACAAGGTGTGAGCCCTGAAGGACGACCCGGAAATCTGACCTTCAACGTAGGCGGGGCACCGGACAGAACGCTCTAAGATCTTGATCGTGGCTGCGGGCGAACGCACGGAGCACGACTATTTCAAGGGCTTGGCATGGGTTCAAGGGCTTGGCACGGGCAGTGCGAGCAACAGGAATTCGCGTCGTCCAGGCAAAACCCGTCGCGGACATCCTCGGTGTCGGGACGGCCGAGTTCTTCGTGACCGAACGGGGATGCGCTGGCGGCCGGGAACCGGAGGCCGGCCGGTAGCGATCCGCGGGAACACCGTACGGAAGGGCGAGTCACCGCAGCCTCGAGCAGACGCCGCCGAACTAGACATATATGCGGCAAACCTGGAAATTTATCCCATAGAGACCCAGTTGCGCGCGCCCCGGAGCGCGCATGTGCGGGGGTGGGGAGAATGGCCGTCGTCGAGTGGTGGAAATGTCCGAATCGGCGACTAGACTCGTACGCATGTTCGAATCCAAGGTGGGCGTCTCCGATCCGCCCGCCGGCACCCTCCCCCTCGCGTGGCCCATCGGCATCACCCCTGTGCCCGCTACCAGCGCCGGCCCGGCTGGTCCACGCCCGGGACCGGACCTGCCGGTTTCCGGGCTGTCGGAAACCCGCCCGGTTCTGCGACCTGGACCATGTCCGCCCCTACACCGACGGCGGGCCGACAGCCGAAGATGAAGCTTTGGATTCCGGAGGCCTCGACGAGCACGCGTAGCGCTCCATGGCCACGATCCTTCCCCCTCAGGGACCCCCCAGAGACCCCCTAAAGCCGCACCCTGGCGCCTTACGCTGCCTATCGACGTATACCGATCACATCTCGGGTCCGCAACGGACGGACCCCGATAGGCACCCCCGCCGATCCTCCGCCCCGCCCTGCACCCATCCCTGACGGACATTCCTACCGGCCTGTCGGACATCCCTGCCGGGGTGGCGGTGCTTGTCGTGGTCGCGATGACGGTAACGCCGCGTTGGCCCCCTGACCGGGGCCTCCCTCAACCACATCGAACGCTTCTTCCGCCTTGACCGCTTCACCACGCCGGAACGCCCCGACGGCGCGGCCGTACGCGTCCACGCCCCGTGATCAGGCGTACGTCTCGCCGTGCTCGGCCCTGGCCACCAGCGACGCCGGTGGGGTGAGGTGCTCGCCGTAGCGTCCGGCGAGCACCCACGCACGGGCGACGAACCCCGGCAGCCCACCCTGGTAGCCGTTGATGTACTGGATGACGCCACCGGTCCACGCCGGGAAGCCGATTCCCAGGATCGAACCGATGTTCGCCTCCGGCACAGAGCGCAGCACGCCCTCGTCGAAGCAGCGGACAGTCTCCAGCGCCTCAGCGAACAGCATGCGCTCCTTCATGTCCTCGAAGGGGATCTCGTGGCCGTCCTTGACGAAGTGCTCATGGAGGCCCTTCCAGAGACCGGCCCGCTTTCCATCGACGTACTCGTAGAAACCGGCGCCGCCGGAGCGCCCAGGCCGCCCGAACTCGTCGATCAGCCGGTCGACTACCGCCTCGTAACCGCGCTCCCGCCACACACCGCCGGCGGCCTGCAGGGCCGCCCTGGACTCCTGACGGATCTTGCGTGGCAGGGTGAGCGTGAGCTCGTCGAGCAGCTGCAGCGGTGGGGCCGGGTAGCCGGCCTGCGCACCGGCCTGCTCGATGGAGGCGGGGTTAAGCCCCTCGCCGACCATCTCGACGGCCTCGTTGAGGAACGTGCCGATGACGCGGCTGGTGAAGAAACCGCGGCTGTCGTTGACGACGATCGGCGTCTTGCGGATCTGCTGGACGACGTCGAACGCGCGGGCGAGTGCGGCGTCGCCCGTCTTCTCACCGACGATGATCTCCACCAGCGGCATCTTGTCGACGGGCGAGAAGAAGTGCAGGCCGATGAAGTCCTCCTGCCGCTGCACGCCGTGGGCGAGCGTCGTGATCGGCAGTGTGGAGGTGTTGGAGCACAGCAGCGCGTCCGGGGCGACGACGTCCTGGATCTCCCGGAAGACCTTGTGCTTGAGCTCGGGGCTTTCGAACACCGCCTCGATGACGAGGTCGGCGCCGGCGAGGTCGGCCACGTCGGCGGTCGGGGTGATCCGGGCGAGCAACGCGTCGCCGGCCTGCTGGGTCGTGCGGCCCCGCTGCACCGCCTTGGCGACGAGGTTCTCCGAGTACCCCTTGCCCTGCACGGCCGCGTCGAGGGTGACGTCCTTGAGGAGGACGTCTGCGCCCGCCTTCGCGTAGACGTAGGCGATCGCCGCGCCCATCATCCCCGCGCCGAGCACCGCCACTTTGCTCGCCGGCGACGTCGGGTGGCCGGCCGGCCGGCTGGCACCGGAGTTGATGTGCTGGATGTCGAAGAAGAACGCCTGGATCATGTTCTTCGCGACCTGGCCGGTGACGAGGTCGAGGAAGTAACGCGACTCGATCACGAACGCCGTGTCGACGTCGACCTGGGCGCCCTCGACCGCGGCCGCGAGGATGGCCGGCGGCGCCGGCAGGTTCGTGCCCTTGAGCTGCTTGCGCAGGTTCGCCGGCAGCGCCGGAAGGTTGGCGGCGAACGCCGGGGTGGACGGTGCGCCGCCCGGTATCTTGTACCCCTTCGTGTCCCAGGGCTGCGCGGCGGCCGGGTTGGCTTTGATCCATGCCTTGGCGGCCGGCACCAGCTCGTCGACCGAACCGACCAGCTCGTGTACCAGACCGATCTCCCGCGCCTTGGCCGGGGTGTGTCGCTGGCCCTGCAGCAGGACGCCCAGCAGCGCGTTCACGATGCCGAGCAGGCGCACGGTGCGCGCGACGCCGCCGGCGGCCGGCAGCAGGCCGAGGGTGACCTCCGGCAGGCCGAGCTGCAGGCCGCGGACGTCGGCGACGATCCGGTGATGGGCGGCGAGCGCGATCTCCAGGCCGCCGCCGAGCGCCGAGCCGTTGATCGCCGCGACGACCGGGCGGCCGAACGTCTCCAGCCGGCGCAGCTGGTTCTTCACGGCGGTCACGTCGTCGAAGACGGCCTGCCGGTCGTCCGGACCCGTTCTGATCAGATCACGCAGGTCGCCGCCGGCGAAGAAGGACTTCTTCCCCGATGTCAGCACGACACCGGTGACGGTGTCCTTCTCCCGCTCCAGCCGCTCGACCACCGCGCCCATCGATGCGGTGTAGGCGGCGTTCATGGTGTTGGCGGACTGGTTCGGGTCGTCCAACGTCAACACGACGATGCCGTCGGCGTCCTGCTCCCAGCAGATGGTGTTCGGCTCGGTCATCGGTGGTCTCTCGTCTCCAGGTCGTGAGCGCGTGGGCGGCGGGCCCGGGGGCGCTGATGGGAGCCGGCTCGGGCACGGCGGTGGGATGCGGACGGGCAGGTGTCGGCCCGGTCGGGACAGGGCGAGCCGGGGACGCGCCGGGGAAGCGCGGACGGCGGGATACCGGCGGCGGGCCGGGGCTTCAGACCAGCTCGACCAGCGTCGCGACGCCCATCCCGGCGCCGATGCACAGCGTCACCACAGCCCGCCGGGCGCCACGCCGCTCCAACTCGTCGACCATCGTGCCGACGAGCATCGCCCCGGTGGCGCCGAGCGGGTGTCCCATCGCGATCGCGCCGCCGTTGACGTTGAGCTTCTCGCTCGGGATGCCGATGTCCTTCTGGTACTTCAGGACGACGGACGCGAACGCCTCGTTGATCTCGAACAGGTCGATGTCGTTAACGCCGAGGCCGGTGTGCGCGAACAGCTTGCGCGTCGCCGGAGTCGGTCCGGTAAGCATGATCGTGGCGTCCGCGCCGGAGGTCGCCGTGGCCACGACCCGTGCCCGCGGGGTCAGCCCGAGCTCGGCGCCCGCCTGTTCGCTGCCGACCAGCACCAGCGCGGCGCCGTCCACTATGCCCGAGGAGTTCGCCGCAGTGTGCACGTGATCGATCTTCTCCACCCAGTGGTACTTCTGCAGCGCCACGGCGTCGAACCCGCCCTGCTCGCCGACTGCCGCAAACGACAGCGGCAGCGTGCCCAGACCGTCGACCGTCGACTCCGGTCGCATGTGTTCGTCGTGGTCGAGCACGAGCAGGCCGTGGTCATACACCGGGATCACGGACCGGACGAAGTAGCCGTTCTTCCACGCGTGGGCGGCGCGCTGCTGCGACTGGACCGCGTAGGTGTCGACGTCCGTGCGGGAGAAGCCCTCGATCGTGGCGATCAGGTCCGCGCCGACACCCTGCGGCACGAACATCGTCTGGTAGTTCGTCGCCGGGTCGCTCGCCCATGCGCCGCCGTCGGAACCCATCGGTACCCGGGACATCGATTCGACCCCGCCGGCGAGGACGAGCTCGTCCCACCCCGAGCGCACCTTCTGCGCGGCGGTGTTGACGGCCTCCAGGCCGGAGGCGCAGAACCGGTTGAGCTGTACCCCGCCGACCGTGTCCGGCAGCCCCGCGACCAGCGCCGCCGTGCGGGCGATGTCCGCGCCCTGGTCGCCGACCGGGCCGACGACACCGAGCACCAGGTCGGAGACCCGGTCGACGTCGAGGTTCGGGTTGCGCTTGCGTATCTCGTCGATCAGCCCGACGACCAGGGAGACCGGCTTCACCCCGTGCAGCGAGCCGGTCTTCTTGCCGCGGCCGCGCGGTGTGCGGATCGCGTCGTAGATGAATGCCTCGGTGCTCACGTTGACGCTTCCTTCCTGACGAACCTGACGAGGAGGCTGCTTCGGGCGGCGCGGGTGGGTACGCTCGGCTCCGGCTCCCGCCCGGACCGCCGACCACGGGATGCACGGTCAGGGTCAACCCATTAACAGTCAATCCTGACTGTAGCAGCGCGTCAAGCGGTCACGTCCGTACGAACACGGTGGACTCGCCAGGGAAGGTGGAGTCAGGTCGGCTCGGCCATGGTGTGTCACAAGCCGAGCAGTTGACGCGCCATCCGTTTCCACTGGGCGAGATGTGGGTCACTGTCCGCGGTGCGCAGGTCGAATCCGTAGGTCATCGCGACTCCGCGCATGCTCGTCATCAGCAGCTCCCGCACCTGCGGGAAGTTCTCCTCGGATGCCAGCGCCGGGCCGAACGTGTCCTCGACGGCGGACCGGATGGAGACGCCGAGCCGGCGCTCGGCGGGGGCCAGCGCATCCCGCAGGGTCTCGTTGGTGCGGGCCGCCGTCCACAGTTCCATCGCCGCCCAGAAGTACGGTTGGTGGAAGGTCGACCACATCAGCTCGATCGCCCAGTCGAGGCGCGCTGTGCCGCCGGAAAGGTGATCCGGCGGCTCGCCGAACCGCTCCCACACGGAGGTCAGCCGGGTCGCCACGAGGTGCTGGGTTGCCGCGACCAGCAACACCTCCCGGGACGGGAAGTGGTGCAGCAGCCGGCCCCGGGACACCCCGGCCTCCGCCTGGATCACCAGAGTGGTGGTGCCTGCGTAGCCGTGTCGTACAAGGCAGTTGACCGCCGCGTCGAGGATGCGCTGACGGCTGTCCGTAGTGCGTTCCTTGTGGGTACGCTGACCCGGCTGGCCTGACCGGCCCGGCGCTGCCGTGACACCGGCGCCCGAGCCTGGAGCCCCCGGCGCGGGCGAGGCACCGCCGGAGGTGGCCGCCTGGGGGGCGGGCCGGGATGTGGACATGGAGTGAACACTACCGCCAACCGACCGTTTGACGGTCAGAACTGACTGCCGGCGAAGCTGGTCCGGGCGGTCCGGGCGGCCCAGGCCACCGGGTTACGAAGGCGCAATCATGCTCTATGTCGCGCTGCCGGCGACCCAAGCCCCCAAATCATGACTTGCGGGTTATGACTTGCGGGTTATGACTTGCGGGGTCGGTAATCCACCAGTCCGAGGGCCAGGCCGCAGTCAGGTAGCGTTCCCGCAGGGTCCTTTTGACCAGTTTTCCGGTCGGGGTGCGCGGCAGGACGTCGAAGAAGTCGACGCTGCGTGGACACTTGTAGTGGGCCATCCGGTCGCGGGCGTATTCCAGCAGCTCGCGTTCGAGGTCGGGACCTGGTGACACTCCGGGCGCGGGCTGCACGACGGCCTTGACCGCTTCGCCCATCTCCTCGTCGGGCACACCGATGACGGCCACGTCGAGGACCTTGGGATGGAGCGCCAGGCAGTCCTCGACCTCCTGGGGGTAGATGTTCATCCCGCCAGATATGATCATGAAGGACTCCCGGTCGGTCAGGAAGAGATAACGGTCGGAGTCCAGGTAGCCGACGTCGCCGGTCGTCGTCCAGGTGGGATGACGGGGATGCTGCGCCGCCGCCGTCTTCGCCGGGTCGTTGTGGTAATGGAAAGGAAGCTCGTCCCGCTCGAAATAGATTGTGCCTATCTCGCCGGCAGGAAGTTCCTCGCCGTCCTGTCCACAGATCCGGACGGTGCCGAGATAGCCGTCGTGACCGACCGAACCGGGCTTGCGCAACCATTCCTCACTAGCGATGAAGGTGGCGCCGGGGCCCTCCGTGGACGAGTAGTACTCGTGGAGGATCGGACCCCACCAGTCGATGATCGCCCGCTTGAGCTCGACCGGGCACGGCGCGGCAGCATGGATCGCCACTCGCATGCTGGATAGGTCGTAGCGGTCGCGGATGTGGGCCGGCAGCTTGAACATCCGCATGAGCATCGTCGGCACCCACTGGCTGTGGGTGACGTGGAATCGTTCGATCGCGCCGAGTGCCTGCTCCGCGTCGAACCGCTCCATCAGGACGACTGTGCCGCCCAACGACTGCACGACGCCTGCGTACCGCAACGGTGCGGCGTGGTAGATCGGGGCGGGCGAGAGGTAGACCGTGTTCGCGTCCATGCCGTAGAGCGCCTGACTCAACGCCACCAGCCGGTCACCAGGTTCGTGCACCTGCCGGTCGGGCAGCTCCGCCATGACGCCCTTGGGCCGGCCGGTCGTGCCGGAGGAGTACAGCATGTCCGCGCCGCGCGGCTGATCGGGCAGCGGCTGCGCGGAGCAGGCCCCGACCTCCGCCTCGTAGGACAGGTGACCCACGACGTCGCCGCCGAAGGCAAGCCGGTGGCGCGCCGAGGGCGTGTCGGCGACGACGGCCGCGGCGAGCGTGGCCAGCGCAGCCGACACGATGATCACTCTGGCACCGCAGTCGTTGACGATGTAGGCGATCTCAGCCGGCGACAGGTGCCGGTTCACCGCGGTGAGGTAGAGCCCACTGCGTTGGGTGGCCCAGTACACCTCGAACGCCTTGAGGCCGTTGTCGGTGAGCAGGGCGACCCGGTCGCCTCGGCGCAGTCCGGCCTCGTGCAGGTACCGCGCCAGCCGCACCGATCCGGCCTCCAGGTCCGCGTAGCTGAGGATCTCATCCGTCCCTGCCAGGACCACAGCCGGCTTGGCCGGCGTTCGCGCCGCGTGCTCCCCGGGATACATGCACACTCCTCGATTGATGTTGTATATCGATCGTTATACAGAGTAGGAATAGCCTAAATATGATGCGGATTTCACGCCAACCCGTGGGCGCGGCGTCGACAGCCGGAACGCTCACGGCCGCGCGCTCAGCCTCAAGCGCACACAGTTCCTCCTGCGCGCGGCAGGCATGGTCGCGGGCCGCCGCGCGCGACCTGGCCGGATTCCAGAAAGCCGGCATGAAGGGCTCGTAATGGAATAAGTGACGCCATCACAACGCCCACGACCTGCGCGGATGCCCCACAAGAAAGAAATTTATTCTATTTTAGACATTAAACACCACAATAAATAATGTATAAAACAAGCGGAATCATGAGATGCTAGGCACGGCCCAGCGACGCCACTGTCTTCGCCAGCGCGGGCCGCCGCCTGGGGATCCCCTCCGGCCCCACGGCCCAGCGCGAGGTCGACCCGCTCCGGGTAGAGACCCGCCAGCAGCCCGAACTGCTCCGCGATCGTCAGCGGGGTGTGGTTGGGCGGCAGCACGGCACCGGCTCCCACTACGTGTTCTCGGTGGGCTCCGCGCCGAACGCATGCAGGAAGGTGTCGACCGCGGCCCGTGTGACGCTGTGCAACTCGGCATCGGGGAGGCGCCGGGTACCCAGGCGGGAACGCGACTCCATCGAGCCGATGAGCAGCGCGCCGAGCTGTTCGGCCGCCTCGGCCGGGTCGCTTATCCGCAGCCGGCCGGCGAGGGACAGCCGCGCCAGCCGGTCGGCGAGCGCTTCGGTGACAGGGTTGGCCGCCCGTCCCTGGATGATGTCGAGCAGGTCGGGGAACTGACTGATCTCGGCATACAGGAGCCGCCGCAGCGCCCAGGACCGGTCGTCACAGTAGCACTGGACAAGACGGTGGCCGACGCTCTCCAGCGCCGCGCGGATGTCCCCGTCGTGGTCGCGTAGACGCTCGACCGCGGCCAGGTTCTCGGCCATCGCCCGATCCGCTTCGGCTGCTATTGCCTGGCGGAGCAGCGTCTGCTTGTCACCGAAGTGGTTGTAGATCGTGTGCTTGGCGACACCGGCCTCAGCCGCGATCGCGTCCACGGTGGCCTGGGTGTACCCCTCACGGGCGAACACGGTGAACGCGGCATCCAGGATCGCCTGCCGTTTGTCGATGCGTCCACGCGAGCCGGCTCGCCCCGCCGCGGCCGACGCCGTCGTTGCGCCCACCACGCCACCATAGTGCAACACACGAGTAACTGCACCAAGCCGTGTAACCATACGCACCATGCCGTTCTTCAAGCACTCGTGAGACTGTTAAAGTGCACCATCGAGTGCATACCTGAGAACCACGTGGAGGCACCATGACGCGTACACGGGACGACCGGCTGGATCCCGCGCTTCGGCTGCTGATCGGCGTGATCCTGCTCGGCGGGATCATGGGCATCCTCGACGGCTCGGTGGTCGCTGTCGGGGTCGACACGCTCGCCACACAGTTCGACACGTCCCTGAGCACGATCGGCTGGGTCTCCACCGGCTACCTGCTGGCCCTCACCGCCGCCATCCCGATCACCACCTGGGCTGTCGACCGGTTCGGCGGCAGGAAGCTGTGGATGTTCGGCCTCGTCCTCTTCCTGGCCGCATCACTGGCGTGCGGGCTGGCCTGGAACGTGCAGACCCTGATCGTCTTCCGTGTCCTCCAGGGCCTCGGCGCCGGCATTCTCGATCCGCTCGTGCTGACGCTGCTGGCCCGCGCCGCCGGCCCCCGCCGCGCGGGACGAGTCATGGGCCTGATGGGCATGGTTCTCTCCGCCGGCCCGGTACTCGGGCTGATCGTCGGCGGGATCGTCCTGCAGGGTCTCACCTGGCGGTGGATGTTCCTCGTCAACCTGCCGATCGGCATCGTCGCCTTCCTCGGCGCCCTGCGGGTGGTGCCGGCCGATCGGCCGCACACACAGCGGCCGCGACCCCGGCTCGACACCATCGGCGTCGCTTCGATCGGTCCGGGCTTCGCGCTGGCGGTGCTGGCCCTGTCACAGGCTGCCGACCGCACCGCGTTCGCGGTCTGGCAGGTGCTGATTCCCCTTACCGCCGGTGCCGCCCTGCTCGTCGGCTACGCGATCCACGCGCTTCGCGCCCGGCGCACGCCGCCACTGATCGACCTGCGGCTGTTCACCAACCCCGGCTTCGCCGCGAGCGTCACCGTCATGACGCTCGTCGGCCTCGCGACGTTCGCGAACCTCTTCGTGCTGCCCCTTTACTACCAACAGCAACACGGGTACGGCACGCTCGCGGCCGGGCTGCTGGTAGCGCCCTTCGCCGCCGCCGCCGTCGTCGCCATGCCGCTGTCGGGACGCCTGTCCGACCGGCTCGGCGCACGGAGCCTGGCGCGCGGCGGCGCGGTCGTGGCCGCGCTCGGCGGGCTCGCCTTCACCCAGGTCGGGGCGCGCACGGACGAGGTGTGGCCGGCGCTGGCCGCGTTCGTGGTCGGCCTGGGACTCGGCTTCGTCGGCGCACCGACGATGGGGTCGCTGTACCGGACGCTGCCCGCCCCGCTGGTAGCCCAGGGCAGTTCGGTGCTCTACATCCTCAACCAGCTCGGCGCCGCGATCGGCATCGCCGTCGTCACGCTCATCCTGGCGACCGCCGGCGACGGTGACGGGATGGCGGGCTTCCACCGCGTCCACTGGTTCGTGATCGGCACGGTCGCCGTCATCCTGGCCGCCGGTGTGCTCCTGCCGGGACGACCCGAGGCCCTGGCGGATGCCGGTGCCGAAGCATCCGACATCTCCGTGGACACGGTTGCCCAAGGAGCCGCCCGATGAAAACTACTGTGATTTCAGGGGAATTGACGGGAAACAAAGGGGCCGCGGGTGCAAATCCCGCCACCCCGACTTCGCAATATCAGGTCGGGGCCTGATCAACCGGGTGGATCAGGCCCCCGAATGGTTTTCGAGGTCGTCCTGGGAGCCATCCGGGAGCCGATCCCGAATACGGTCCCCGCCGAACGGCTGGTCGAAGAGGCGGGCGAGTCCGAGCTGAGCCCGCCTGATTCCGTGCCGGCGAATCCCATAAGCAACCGCGGCACGCAGCGCATCCTCATCGCCTCGGATGAGCGTGAAGACCTTGCCGCGGAAGACGACCTTCATCTGATCGCCTTTCACCAGGTGCAGATACCACGCGTCCTTGATGCTCCGGGCCGCCTTGGCCACGACCGCGTCGACCGAGGCTTCCGGGACTTCGACCCTTCGAAAGGTGACTTCGCCCCGCTCGGCCTCCTCTTCGAGGAGGACGGCACTGCTGCCGACCACGTTCACCTCTTCGAGCAGGGCGGGGCCGTCGAGACTCTCCTCGATGAGGACACCACACCACACGGTTGTGTCCGACATGCTCTCGCACGCTCCTTCTGCCGGTTCGCCGCTGGCGGCCCGGGCGGGACTCGGCGTCACCGGGGCCGGGCCTGGACGGCGGGAATGGCCGCGGTCAGGGTCTTCTCGTACCGGTCGGCGGCATCGTGTCCGCCGGACGGACCCGCACCACCGATCGGACAAGGTCCCACCGCGCACGCAGGACACGGTCCCAGCCGCGCTCCGTCCGGTGTTTCCGGCTGCGTGACCGCCCGGTCCCACACGTGACGACATCCATGGGGCGGCGCCCGGTGGGATCTACTCGTGAATAGGCCGGAAAACCACATCGGATGGTATCCTTCGGCGTCGTCCCATGAGCCGGGCGTGTGGTCCTTCGCCAGGACACGGAGGCACGGCGTCGAGATCGTGTTCTATGCAATGTAGCTGGAACGTTCCATGGACCTGACATGACCGAACAGCAGCGAAGCCTGCACAACCTGTATCTGCTCTATGAAGCCGCCAGACGAATCGGTCGCTCGCTGGACGTCGATCGCACAGCTCAGGATCTGGCCGATGTCCTCGTCCCGGCCTTGGGCGACATCGCCACGGTCGACATCGACGATGCCGTCCGGGCCGGGGACGAGCCATCAAAAATACTCGGTGGCGGGCAGGTGCCTCTTCGCCGCGTCGCCGCGGTCCGCAACAGCGGCTGCTGGTCTCCCGGATTCATCCTGGCGGGTATGCTGACCCCGCCGTTATCGGACCGGCCGGAGATCAAAAATCTTCAGCACGGCAAGGTTCTGATGGCCTTCGCCCGGGCGGAGGCAATTCCCGCCGCGGGCGATTTCCCGGACATGATGGTCCCACTGGACGCGCACTCCGGGATGAGCGCGCCCCTGTACGTCCGTGGCCTCCTGTTCGGGATCGTCACCGTGTGGCGGACCGGCTCGACTCCCGTCTTCGATCGAGACGACCGCAAGCTGCTGCGGGAGATCGTCTCCCGCGCCGAGCTCAGCGTGGACAACGCCCGCCGGTACACCCGCGAGCGCCATGCGGCCGTCGCGTTGCAGCAGGGTCTGCTGCCCCGCGCAAGCACCGACACCACCGCGGCCGAGACGGCCGGCGTGTACCTTCCGGCCGATCGAGGGTGCGAGGTGGGCGGCGACTGGTACGACGTCATCCCCCTGTCCTCGCTGCGGGTGGCCTTCGTCGTCGGTGACGTCATCGGGCACGGCCTGTCCGCCAGCGCCACCATGGGCCGGCTACGCACTGCCGTGCAGGCCCTGGCCGACCTGGATCCCGATCCCGGCGCACTGCTCACCCACCTTGACGACCTTGTGCAGCGGCTTGCCGACGAGGCCGACCTGTCCAGGCGGGACGTGGTGGGCGCGACGTGTGTCTATGCCGTGTACGACCCGGTCGCCGGCCGCTGCACGATCGTCAGCGCCGGACATCCACCACCGGCCGTGGTGACACCGGAGGGAACCGTCGACTTCGTCGACGTCAGCCCCGGCCCGCCGCTGGGCGTGGGAGGCATGCCGTTCGAGGTCACCGAGATCGACCTGAAACCCGGCAGCATGCTCGTTCTGTATACCGACGGGCTGCTCAACCGGCACAACCGCGACGTCACCCGGGGCATGGAATGGCTCCATGACCGCCTGGAGGCGCTCTGCGACGCGGACCGCCCCCTGGACGACATCGGCCGCGCTCTGCTCGGCGACACGTCGTCAACCCCGCCCGCGGACGACGTCGTCGTGCTGCTCGCCCGCACCCGCACCGTGGCGGCCGAGGCCGTCGTCGACTGGGAGTTTCCCGCCGACCCGTCCGTGGTCGCCGAAGTCCGGAGACTGACGACCCGGCAGCTGGCCGCCTGGAACCTCGACGATCTGGTCTTCACCACCGAACTGGTCGTCAGCGAGCTGGCCACCAACGCCATCCGGTACGCGCAAGGCCCGATCAGGGTGCGGCTCATCCGTGACGACCTTCTCGTGTGCGAGGTTGCGGACGCCAGCAATACCCAACCGCGGCTGTGCTACGCCCACGCCACCGACGAGGGTGGCCGTGGCCTGTTCCTCGTAGCCCAGATGACCCGGCGTTGGGGCAGCCGCTACGGCCGGCTGGGTAAGACCATCTGGACCGAACAACCGACGCATACGGTATACAGATAGTGAAGATACAGATAGTGAAGCGGTCTCCGCACCTGCGCGATCTTTTCGATGAAGGGATTGCCGGGCCGGGAAGCCGTCGACCGGCTCCCCTTAAACTCCCCTTAAAACAGCGGTGTCCACAGCCGTCCGGAGCGGACAGCCGTGCGCCTTCATCGGTCGCGTGGATCGGCAGCCGCAGATGGTGTCGACCTCACTCGCGCGTAGGAGGCTGACATAAAGACAGCTGGACAGCGCGTGGGAAGGGGCCACGGTACTGCCGGCGCGATGGCCGGAGCAGCTCTTGTGGCTTTTCTTTCCAGGCTTACTGCTCTTTCCAGGTTTACTACACCTGGGAACACCTCGCGCGTATTACGAGGTGTTCCCAGGTCCCATCCCCGTACGATCGGTGGGGCGTGAATGCCACCGATCGTACGGGATTGAGTTTCCGTGGCACCCATACCTGGACGCTGCGGCTCACCAGGAGCTTCAGCGTGTCGGGCGGGGCCGTGCGCCTCGGAAGGTCCAAGAGATCATGAGATGAATCCGGAGACGGCCCCAGGTACGCCAGGATGATCCAGCCGATCTCTCCGGAATCAATCTCCCGGGACCTGGGCGACTACGGGGTTCTCTGTAATCCCGTTGCGTTCAGCAACCGGCTGCGCGTCCGCGCCTTGTGCTAACCGGGCAGCAGGCTGGCCGGATCGAAATCTTCGTCCCAGTAGTGCGGGCGGACAACCGGTACGCCGAGCGCCTCGAAGACACGGTTGTCCTCCCAGTAGGTCGACTCAAGAATAATCTTTCCCTCGTCGTCGAACTGGTGGAACGTCGAGCCGATGGTCTCCAGCGTCTTGCCACTGGTGGGCAGGCCCCGATAGGTCGTGGCCCCCTCGATCTTGACGCTCCAGTGGATGAGGCCGTAGTTGCCGTTGCCCCCGAACCACTCGGTCGGGGTGAACGTGTAGGTGCCGTTCTCCCCGCTGGCGATCCCACCCAGCTTCTCCGCGAGCGTCGCGCGGTCGGTGATCGTGTCGTCGAGGTGGTCGTCGACCTTCGTGCACTCGAGAGTGAAGTAGTCGGCGTACAAGTCACCCAGAGCTGCCGTGTCACTACCAAGAGCGGCGGCCCACCTCCGCGCATGGTCCAAGCCGGTGGCCCGGGTGAAGGGAGCACCGGACGACGCCGCCACCACGGCGGGCTTGGTACCGGTCAGGCTCTTGCTGGGGCTCACGGGCCCGACCGTGCGCAGGACCGCGGAGGCGTCCCACCAGGAGGACTCGCGGGTGATGAGACCCTTCTCGTTGTACTGGTGGAAGGTGTGACCCTGGGTGCCGAACGGCTTGTTGGCAACGTCCAGACCGAGGAAGACGGCGGCGTGCTCGGGGCTCCACTCCCAGCGGATCAGCCCCGAACGCTCGTCACCGATGTAGGAGCGGATCCGGAAGTTGTGGATGCCGATGCCGTTGTCTGGGTCCTTGTTCGCGTACGGGGCGAAAAGACGGTGCAGGTCCGGCTTGCTGTTGATGTTGTGCTGATCGAGCATCACGTCTTCGAAGATGAAGCTGTCGTCGTAGAGCTTGCAGATCGATTCAGAACTCTCACGGAATGCTTTCAGCCACTTGACTGCGAAATTGTAGTGCATGAAGATTTCTCCTTGTCCTTGTTCGGGCCTTCGCAAGGCGGGGCGGAATTAAAGCTTCGAAGTATCAGCTCTCCCGGAGGTTATCAGTTTGTTGAGGCGTTCGACAGGTTTGTTCCAGCTACAGGGCGATGTTTGTTCTGCGTTTGTTCTGCCAGCAGCCATGAGTCGCACGACCGCAAGCTCACCCCTGTGAAGTCGCCTGGCGCGGGAGCGTGACGGGGTGTCGCCGCAGTCCTGAACGAACTACCCGGACGACTGACTCTTCGCCAAGCTCCCGGTACGGTCATATCAGCAGCATGCTGTAGACGGAACAAAAGACCTTGCCGACATTATGGACACGGTGGCGAGGCTGTGCCGGTCGGCCGGCGCAACGCGGCTGAGCAAGCCGGACAGCTTCGGGAAGCAAACGAGCGTCGCTGGTCAAGCTCATCGACGTCGCACCGATGACCGTAAACGTTGTGGCCATCAGGTCCTCCACATGTTCGCCCGCGACACCCTGCACGGCGCGGATCCTCGTCCGCCAAGTCATTTACATCAGGCGCAAACCATATTCCGGGGTGATTGGGTCCGCGTCACCCCCCGGGAGGAAGTCCGTCCCACGGCGGGATGATCTGCCTGCCGCGTCCGCGCGACGACGGAAGCAGTCACGGATCCGAGTCCATCCGCTGGCAGCACCGGCGCGGCAGGCCCCTGGATCCTCCGGCCGGGCGGCCGCTCCCGGGAGCGTCACCCCGTCGAAGGACGGCGTCTGCGCTGTGCGGAGCCCGCATACTCGACATTTACCCGGCCGGCTGGCCTCTGCTCCGCGACAAGATCAAACGCGGCCTGGTCCAGTTTCTTCAAGAATGCGGGTGGACGGCCGCCCTTCGCCGAACATCCGGGTGTCCGGGTGTCCGGGTGACCTGAAATGTGCTGAACCGTCGAGCCGGCAAAAATTCGGCGGATTCGGCATGCCCACGCATCATCCCACGAACGGGATACCCCGGCCGGGGATCGCTCGCCCGTATGGCTTCCAGACGGAAAGCAGACCGGCTGGCAACGAACTTCGTAGCCAATGCATGACACTGCGCAGCGGCACGGCTCTTTGTTCGAAACTACAAAAAAGCCCGGACCAACGAGACGACAAAACGTCGATCATCAGGCAGGTTGTCGTCTGCCTCAGCGGGTGTGACGAAAGGAACTGACATGACTTCTGCCACGTTTCACCAGCCCCTCCCGGGACGAGGACGCTGACCCGTGCTGCCCTTCGTCATCTCCGGTCTCGTCAGCGGTGCTGTCTACGGTCTGGCCGGCACAGGTCTCGTTCTGACGTACAAGAGCTCAGGTTTCTTCAACTTCTCCCACGGCGCCTTGGCCACGATCGCCGCGTACATATTCTATACGCTGCATATCCAGCACCATCTGGCCTGGCCGCCGCGATCTGCGTCCTCGTCGTGCCGGTGCCGGTCGCGTTCGCGCTGGAGACGGTGGGGCCCGTACTCCGCACGTTCGTCCGATGTGTTAGCCGCGTGATCTTTTGGTGGTGTGGTGGGTGTCTGGCTGGTGCGGGGAGTGCTGAATCTGCTTCGCTACGACACTGTGGCGATCGCGGGGGACTACGGACCGCCGAGCGTGGAGAAGCCGCTTGGGCTACTCCCCGTCGTGCGTGACTTCCTGGCTCGTCTGGACGTGGTCGGGATCGTGGACCGGCTCTGCCCGGTCCGCGAGGACGCGAGGATCACCCATGGTCAGGTCGTGGCCGCGCTGGTCGCGCACCGGCTGACCGCGCCCGGCGCGATCGTGCACGTCGAGGACTGGGCCCGGGCGTGGGCGGTGGAGGAGATGTTCGTTCTCCCGCCGGACGCGCTCAACGACGACCGGATCGGCCGGGCGCTCGAGGCGGTCGCCGACCGGTGCGACGAGATCGTCGGCTCGATCGGCGCGGCCGCGATCGCCGTGTTCGGCCTGGAGATGGCCAGGGTCCACTGGGACCTCACGTCGATCTCCGTGCACGGCGTCTACCCCGACGCGGACGACGACCACCCGACCCCTCGCCACGGGCACCCGAAGGACGGCCGCACCGACCTGAAGCAGATCCAGACCGGGCAGGGCGTCACCGCCGACGGTGGCGTGCCGGTGTTCTGGAAGGTCTACGACGGCGGCGCCGCCGAGGTCAGCCAGGTCGAGGCGGCGATGCGCGCGATCCGCGGCCTCGCGGCCGAGCGCCGGTTCCTGCTCGTCGGGGACAGCAAGCTCGTGTCCTACAGCAACCTGTCCGCGATCGACGCCGCGGGCGTGTGCTTCCTGGCCCCCGCGTCGAAGACCCTCATCCCGAACACGGTGCTCGCCGGCCTCGACTGGGCGAGCGCGAGGATCCTCGACCATGTCCCGGCCCGGGACGCCGGGAAGTTCGCCCACCAGCGGGCGTCCCACCGCGCCCGCGAGGGGGTCACGGTGCTGCGCGGCCCGCGCGCCGTCGACCCACCGCTTTCCGTCCGCACCGTCTATATCTGGTCGTCCGAGCACCAGAAGGCCGCGCGGGCCGCCCGCGAGAAGAAGATCGACACGGCTCGGGAGGACCTCGTCCGGCTACGCCGCAACCTCGGGAAGTACGGCTACACCAGCGAGGCGGCGGTCACCGACCGGGTCGAGGCGATCCGCCGCCGCCACGGCGTCACCGCCTGGCTGCGCACCCAGGTCGGCACCGACGACGACACCGGCACCCCGACCCTGCTCTGGCACTTCGACGAGCGGACCCTCGCCATCGACACCGCCGCCGACGGCTGGTTCGCGCTCCTGACGAACCAGACCACCGGCGAGGCCGATACCGGCGAGGTCTTCGCCGAGTACAAGGGTCAGGACGTCGTCGAACGCCGTCACCGTGCCTTCAAGGGCCCTCTGGCCGTGGCCCCGATCTTCCTCGAGAACAACGCCCGAATCTGCGGGCTCCTGCACACCGTCTGCATCGCTCTGCTTGTCTTCGCGCTCGTCGAACGACAGGCCCGCCAGGCCACCGGCCCCGACGGGAAGGTCCCCGGCCTCTACGCCGGCCGGGCCCGCCCGCCCCACCGGCCAACTCATCGCCAGAGCCCTCGCCGGCCTGCGCCTCGTGCCCGCCCACAACGGCCAACCCGCCTACATCCCCCGCCCCAGCCTGCTCCAGCAGCGGCTGCTCGATATCCTCGGCGTCGACCCCACCCGACCACCATGATCGCTACCCGGTCGACCGAAACTCCTTAACCACAAGTGCGGAGTACGGGTGACACGGTCGGTAGAGTCTGCCGGCGCTGGCACAACCCACGGCGGCTTGTTCTCCAGCCCATTCGACAGCTCGGCACGTCCGTCACCCCCGTTCCTCGCGCTCCCTCGGTTCCGTTTCAGGGACCAGCCTGGCGAGGAGTCCCGCAGCGGGCCATGCTGTGGGGGGATCACCTGGCGCTCACGCGAGGGATCGGGGTATCGCGGGGGTATCAAGTAGTGCCGCCAGGCGCGGCATGCGACCAGCGGCACGTCGGCGCTGGCATTATGGAGGCAAGCCGCCCGGCCTTCCAGTAAGGGAGTTGCTATGCCTTCCGGGCCATCACGCACCGTGTTGCATGCCCTTCTGGTCGAACGCGCGATGACGTATTCAATCTTCGAGCGAGAATACGTCCGGGTCTCGGCGCTGCTCTATGAAGAGACGGGCGACCGTGTATTCCGCAATGCGACAGTGGCGGAACCGACCCTGCGTCGGTGGACCAGCGGTGGCCTGAGACGGCTGCCAGCCCACCCGACCCCGGCCGTTCTGGAGCGCATGTTCGGTCTGCCGGTGGCCCGGCTCCTCGCCAACCCGGAGTCCGACAAGGTTCACCGGGCGGCCCTGCCAGCACTGACCGAAAGCGACATTGAAATGACGGCACGAGAGGCCGCTGGGCATGCCTCCGAAGCGGCGGCAAGCACCTTGCCGGAGATGACCATTGACCAGCTCGAAGACGACATAAGGCATCTGGCTGCGGGCTACAGCGCCCTCGCGCTTCCCGACGTCTACCAGCGGGCCCGGCTCCTGCTGGAGGTCTCCCAGCGGTCCCTCGAGCAGACGCAGTCCCCTCGTCAGCGAGCTCGGCTGTATCTCCTCGCGGGCGAAGCTACGGCGCTCTGCGCCGCCGCGTGTTTCGATCTGTTCTTGCTGCGGCCCGCCGCGCAGTTCGCCCGGACGGCCTTCCTCTACGGGCAGACGATCGAGTTCGGCCCTCTTCAAGCCTATGCACAGGGCGTTCTCGCCTACATCTCCTACTGGCAAGACCGCCCAGCAGAGGCCGTGCGCCATGCGCAGGCAGCCGCCCAGGCCCAGGGAGTCGGCACGGTGGGAAGACGACGCATCGCCGTCATCGCCGGCCGCGCTTGGGGGCACCTGGGCGACGCGGCGTCGGCTCGCAGCGCGATGACGCATGCCGAGCGTCTGACAGATCCATCGGCACGGGACGACCTGCACGACATCGGTGGCGAGTTCGGCATGAGTGTGGAGCGCATGCTCATGAGCAATGCCTCGACGGCCCTTCTCCTGAACGACGCCTCGGCTGCGGCGATGAACGCGCAGGCCGCCCTCGACAGTTACGGGGCGCTGCCCAACGACCAGCGCCCCGCGATGTGCATTGCGCAGGCACATGCCGATCTCGCCCATGCCCGTCTCCTGCTCGGGGAGATGGACGGCGTGGCCGAGGCGCTTGACGCCGTACTTTCGCTGCCGGCCGCGTGGCGAGGCACCGGGATCGTGCATCGCGTGAACAGCATCCGCCAAAGACTCCTGGTGCCCGCCCTAGGCCAAGCGCGGCCTCTACGGGAGTACGGCGAGGCCATCGAGGACTGGACCGCCAAGGCGCCAGGCCAGCCGCAGGCTACACACCTTGGTCTGCCTCAGTAGGAGAGCTGACTGCGCCAACTCACCCGCCCGAGGCACGCCCGGCCTGCGTCGAAGCCAGCCGTGCGGCCGTGAGCAGGCCAGCCTCGACATCCGGGCTGATCCCGTGCTCATCCCAGCGCGGGTGCGCCACCGGCCGGCCTCCCGACTCCATCCACCCCCACGTGTCGAGAACGGTCTCGCGGATTGGCCGTGTCGACAACCCTGCAGCCCGCGCCGCCGACGAGTCCACCGCCCACACGCCCGCGCTCGTCCGCCACAGCGGCAGCTCCGTCCACTGCTTCACCCCAGCATCCAGCAGGAGCCGGTCGGGCACCCATTCGACGACGCCACGACCACCCGTCACCTCGACACAGGCGTTCAGAAAATCACCGAAGGTCTCGTCGCCAAGCGCGGTGATGTTGAAGCTGCCGCCCTCAGCAGCGGAAGCCCGGTCAAGCGCAAAAGACGCGACGTCGCGCACGTCCGCCGGTTGAATCCGGCGGTCCGGCGTCCCGGGCCCCAGGATGGTGCCGCCGCGAGCAGCCCGAGCCAGCCACCACGGCAGCCTCCCGACGTACTCGTCCGGCCCCAGGATGACGCCAGGACGCAGAATCACAGAACGGCCATCCCCAAAGGCATGCCGGACCGCTCTCTCCGCGCCGGCCTTCTGCCGGCCGTAGTACCAGTCCGGCCCCGTCCAGCCCGGGGGCAGCCGGCCAAAGTCGGCATCCGCATCGGCCGGGGCCTCGAGCAGCTCAGAATGATCCTCCAACGGCTCGTTCGGCCACCCCCGGTAGACATTCACCGTGGACACGTACACATAGGTACCGGCCAGCGGCTCCAAGAGTCTCGCCCCGGCCAGGACATCCCGCGGAGCCAGCTCGGACGCAGACGTATCGACCACAGCATCCCAACGGCCGTGCTCGGCGAGCGCGGCCAGGTCACGCCTGCTCGTCCTGTCCCCAGTCACGGCAACCGCCCCCGCCGGCGGAGGACCGGAACACCCTCTGGTGAACGTGGTCACCGCCCAGCCCCGTGCGAGTGCGTCGGCCGCCACCGCCTTGCCGAGGAACCACGTGCCACCAAGCAGAAGAACACGCACCCTAAGATGCTGCCTCACGCAAGCCCCTACAGGCCAGGACGAATCGCCCTACAACCAAGATTGGCATGGCGGCGGCATGCTTACACGCCTATCTGGCGATCGACCGGATCTGCGCCGAGCTGGGCCAGTGGCGCTGCGGCACCCCGGGGCGACGGTGGTGGCCCGGCATGGTCTCCCCTTCCGAATGGAAGGCTGGGGCCGTCCAGCAGCCCGGCCCGCAACGACCCAGCTGGTGCTACGGCACCCCTGGACTGGCTCGCGCCCAGCAGTTGGCCGCCCTGGCGCTGGGCGACCGGCGGCGGCAGCACAAGGCCGAGTCCGCACTGGCCGGATGCCTCGTCGACGAAAAGCAGCTGGCGCAACTCGGCGACGCCGGCGTCTGTCACGGATGGGCCGGGCTTGTCCAGACCACCCGACGAGCGGCGGCCGACGCCGGTCCCGACAGCGCCCTGGCCGCCAGCCTGCCCGCCCTGCACACCAGGTTCGAGCAGCACCTCCACCGCGTGACACAGGCGACCGACGACACGGGCCGTCCTCCCGGTTCCACCAACCGCCGACGCGCCGCTCACCCACCCGTAGGTAAGATCAAAGAAGCGACAACAGAGACACTGTCTCAGCGGCAAGCAGGTTAAACGGCAAGCTCAGGGAGCGCAAATTTCGTGTCCACTAACGGCCTGCTACGCTAAGTAGAGATCAGCCGGTTCGTGGTCACGCCCCGTCGAAGTCGAGGGCCTGTAGACACGAACTTTCAGGGCGTCCCCATAAAACCGCAGGTCATCCCTGAAGGAGCGGGGCCTCCGGTCCTTGGTGACGGCCCCCGGGTAGGCCGGGGGTTGTTGCCATCGTCACTGGACGAGGAGGCTCCGCTCCTTCATCGCATCACAGCCCCTTTCCGCAACAAAGATCACGTAAGTTCGACCTAACCCATACTCAGTCCAACGCGGTGGACACAGTGACATGCGGCTGGGACGTCAGGCGGGCAGCGTCTTCACCTCGTAGGCCGAAAGTTGGCCGTCCGCGGTGACCAGCGGTACGTCCAACGCCTGCGCCTGCGCGACCAGGAGCCGATCGAAGGGATCCCGGTGATGGTCCGGCAGCTCCGCCACGCGCAGCACATGGTCATGCTCGACCGCAAGCGGAGTCATGCCCGTGCGCCGCATCCGGTCCGGCACATAACTACGCGGCGGTTCGGGAAGAACCAGCTTGCCCAACCGGTATTTGATCGAGATCTCCCAGCCGCTGGCGGCGGACAGCAGGACCTCGTTCGCGGTATCGGTCAGCAGGTCACGGGTGTCGTCACGCAGGCGCCGCGGCTCGGCAAGCAACCAGAGCCATACCTGCGTGTCGAGCAGGTAACGGCTCACCGGTAGAAGCTGTCCTCGATGTCGTCGGGCAGCGGGGCGTCGAAGTCGTCGGGGACGGTGAACCGCCCCTCGTCGAAACCGATCTCGCGCACGCCCCGAGGAGCAAACGGGACGATCTTGGCTACCGGCTTACCACTACGCAGGATGTCGACCTCCTGGCCTCCAGCCACAGCGCGCAGAAGCTCGGACAACCGCGTCTTCGCTTCATGCACGCCGACTTGGATAGCAAACTTAGTCATGGACTTAGTCTAGACCAGAGCCAGCGCGGCACAACAGCAGTACCGCGACAGAGACGCCGAGCAGCCCGCCATCCGGCGCCCGGCAGCGAGCGGAAGGTCCGGCGGGGAGCACCCGGTAGCAAGACATCGCCACCGGTACCGGAGCGCCCGCCCCGCCGTGTCCGTTCACAGACCGAGTTCTCGGGCGATGAGAATCTTCTGGACTTCGCTGGTGCCCTCGCCGATCTCCAGGATCTTCGCGTCCCGCCAGTGGCGGGCGACGGGATACTCGTTCATGAAACCGTAGCCACCGTAAATCTGGGTCGCCTCCCGGGCGTTGGTGACCGCGGCGTCCGAGGCGAACAGTTTCGCCATCGCCGCCTCCTTCTTGAACGACCGCCCGGCGAGCATTTTCGCGGCCGCGTCGTAATAGGCGGTACGGGCGACGTACGCCCGCGCCTCCATTTCAGCAATCTTGAAGGCGATGGCCTGGTTCTGCCCGATCGGACGGCCGAACGCCTCCCGCTCCCGGGCGTATTTCACGCTCTCGTCCACGCATCCCTGCGCCAGGCCCACCGCCAGCGCGGAGATGGCGATGCGGCCCTCATCCAGGATCTGGAGGAAGTTGGCATAGCCGCGTCCCCGTTCGCCGAGAAGATTCTCCTCCGGCACCCGGACATCGTCGAAGGTCAGCGGATGGGTGTCCGAAGCATGCCAGCCGACCTTCGAGTAGGCCGGCCCGGCCGTGAAGCCCGGCGTGGGCACCGGCACCAGAATGGACGAGATCTCCTTGCCGCCGGCCGCGGTCCGCCCGGTGACCGCGGTGACCGCGGTGACCGTGACCAGCAGGGTGATGTCCGTACCCGAGTTGGTGATGAACGCCTTCGAGCCGTTGACGACCCACTGGCCGTCCTCGAGCCGGGCGGTGGTGCGGGTGCCGCCGGCGTCGCTGCCCGCGCCGGGCTCGGTGAGCCCGAAGGCCCCGAGCGCCTGGCCAGCGGCCAGCAGCGGCAGCCACTGCTGCTTCTGCGCCTCGCTGCCGAAGCGGTGGATCGGCATGGCGCCGAGCCCGACCGCGGCCTCCAATGTGATGGCCACGCTGGAGTCCACCCGCGCAAGCTCCTCGATCGCCAGGCACAGGGCGAAGTAGTCCGCGCCCTGCCCGCCGTAGGACTCGGGGAACGGCAGCCCGAACAGGCCCATCTCCGCCATCCCCGCGACGACCGGGTAGGGGAAGGTCCTCGCCTCGTCGTACGCGGCGGCCACCGGCGCCACCACCTCCCGGGCGAACGCCTCCACCGTCTTGCGCAGGGACTCCTGCTCCTCGGTCAACCGGGTGTCAGGCATCCGAACCCCTCCTCTGCACCGGCCCTCGGCTGCACGCTCCCCGGCTCCGCCGGTTTCACCGGGTCTGCCCGGCCGGCGGGTCCACGGGTTCGACCACCGCGAGCAGCCGGTCGAAAGCGACCTGATCCCCGGTACGGACGATGACCTCCTTGACCAGGCCGGCGTGCGGGGCCGCCACCACGTGCTCCATCTTCATCCCGCGGCCAGCGGGAACAGCGCAAGAAAGGGGCTGCCGCGGTCGAGCAGCCCGTCCACCCGGTCCCGGGACAGCAGCTTCCCCCGGGCGACATGGCGACGCCGCAACCGCGCCGGACCACCCAGCGCGGCCTGTGCCGACCGTCCGCGCAACTGCCCGACCAGAGCACGATGACCAGCCGCGTTACGCTGGGCCGCGTCCCCGTCTGCGTCCCGGCGGGCCGTCAGCGTCGGTGTGTCCAAGGCGGCCCCTCGCAGGCTGGGATCAGCAGCTCCGAGGTTAGCCCCTGGCACCGCCAATCCACTGATCCCAGGCCGGTGACCGGCGCCGGGTCCGAGTCCGGGTCCGGGCCCGGGGAGGCGCCCTCGCGCCGGGATGACCCTGTTGCCGGAAAAGACGCTGATGCCGGATCCGCTTCTCAGCAGGCCTTCGCGTGAGGTCGTGGTCGGTTCGCAGTTTCACCCGTGGTCGGTCCTGGGCACCCCGACTTAGGACACCGCCGCGGAGCGGACCGCCGACGAGGAAGGGACAGTCACGATGAGCAAGGCCGACGAAGAACGCGCCCAGGCCGCGCGGCTTCCACAGGACGACGTCGTGGGCATTCTGCTGGAGCAGCACGCCCGCATCCGTGATCTGTTCGCGGACCTGAAGACCGCGGAGGGTGAACACAAGCAGCAGGCGTTCGACGAGCTGCGGGCACTGCTCGCGGTGCACGAGACCGGGGAGGAGATGGTCCTGCGGCCGGTCACGCGGGACGTGGCCGGGGCCGAGGTCTCCGATGCGCGCAACCACGAGGAGGAGGCAGCCAACCGCGTGCTGGCCGAGCTGGAGAAGATGGACGTCAGCGGCGTTGAGTTCGACGCCCGGCTCGCGCAGTTCGAGCGGGCCGTGCTGGAGCACGCCGAGCACGAGGAGCAGGAGGAGTTCCCCGCCCTACGCCCGGCACGCGCCGAGGAACAGCTCCAGCGCATGGGCCGGCGGCTCCGGACGGCCGAGAAGATCGCCCCGACCCATCCCCACCCCGCGGTGGCCGGCTCCACGACGGCCCAGTGGGCGGTCGGCCCCTTCGCGTCGCTTGTCGACCGGGTGAAGGACGCCGTCAAGTAACCGCGTTGCCGTATCCGTCCAGGCCGCGGGACGAGATGCACCGGCTGGTTCGAACGCGTGGTTCGGCAGCCGCGGGGCCGGGATGAACGCGGCAGCGCAGCTGCCGCCAGCGACCATCATCCGCGTACGGTGTGACGCCTCCCCTCGAATCCTCCTCGGTGGCAGCCTGAGCATTCCTCTGCTGCCATGACAAACGTCATGGCAGCGCTGTGAGTCGGTCACGTGGATTGGTGACGCCGGGCACCACTGTGTGCGCCCAGCGAGCCGGACCATGGTTCACATGGACGACACAGACACACATGTCATCGACGTCAAGGGGCTTTGGCGCCGCTACGGCGGACCGCGTGGGGGTGGCTTCGCCGCGGTCCGTGGGGTGGACCTCGCGGTACTCCGCGGCGAGCTGTTCGCGCTGCTCGGGACCAACGGTGCCGGGAAGACCTCGACCGTTGAGGTGCTCGAGGGCCTCGCGCCGCCCACCTCCGGGTCCGTGCGCGTACTCGGTAGTGATCCCTACCGTGCGCGGCGTTTCGTCCGGCCACGGATCGGGATCATGCTGCAGGAGAGCGGCCTGCCGTCCGGTCTCACCGTCGCCGAGGCCGCCCGGATGTGGGCCGGGACGCTGACCTTGCCGCGACCGGTCGAGGAGGCGCTGGAGCTGGTGAGCCTCCGCCACCGCGCCAGCGCCGAGATCAAGCAGCTCTCCGGCGGGGAACGCCGCTGCCTCGAGCTCGCACTGGCGATCATGGGCTGTCCCGAGGTCCTGTTCCTCGACGAGCCCACCACCGGCCTGGACCCGGAGCACCGTCGAAGGGTGTGGTCGCTGATCGGCGAGACGGTGGCATCCGGTACCACCGTGCTTCTGACAACGCACTACCTGGAGGAGGCCGGTGAGCTGGCCGACCGACTGGCGATCATGCATCAGGGCCGGATGGCTGCTTCCTCGTCGAGGCATCGCTTCCGGCCGTCCAGGAAGCTCCCCCGGCAACAGCGAAGTCGACCTCATGATCCGGCTCCTGCTCGCGGACGACGAGAACCTCATCCGCTGCGCGCTGGCGGCACTGCTCGCGATGGAAGACGACATCGATGTCGTGGCGCAGGCTGCGTCCGGCGACGAGGCGCTGGCAATGGCCCGGCTGCACCGTCCCGACATAGCCGTACTCGACCTGCAGATGCCCGGCGCCGACGGGATCGCGGTCACGGACCAGCTGCGCACCGAACTACCCGGATGCGCAAGCCTCATCGTGACCAGCCACGGACGCCCCGGACATCTCAAACGGGCCCTCGCCGCGGGCGCCCGTGGCTTCCTGCCGAAGACCGTGTCGGCGCAGGTCCTCGCCGACGTCATCCGTACCGTCCACCGAGGCGGGCGGTACGTCGATCCAGAACTCGCCGCCGAGGCCATCAGCGCCGGAGACAGCCCACTGACGCCGCGAGAGGCTGACGTCCTCACCCTCGCAGCCGGCGGCTCTCCGCTCGAAGAGATTGCCAAACGCGCGACGCCCTCCCTGGGGACGGTACGCAACTACCTGTCCTCGGCCACCACCAAGCTCGGCGCCGCCAACCGCCATGAGGCCGTGCACCTCGCCCGCTCCCAGGGCTGGATCTGAACAGACTCGGCAGTTCCGCCACATGGCCGAGCCCTTGGAATGATCGGCTTGTGGAAGCGGCCGAACGCCGGGCAGGTCGTCTACCTTGCTTCCTGGACGTGCGCCAGCCGGCGGTTGGTGGCCTGGAGCTGGGCCAGTGTGGTCCGGCGCAGCGTCCCGGCCTGCTCGTCGGTCAGCCGGCCGCTGACCCAGTCCCAGTGCAGGGCGACTCGTTCCCCCGGCTGCACGTCGGGGACGAAGCTGACGCCGTCGACAACGAGCGCGACCCGCTGTGACCGGGGTCCGGACAGCCCGAGCCTGCCGTCCTCCCAGGTCAGGCACTGGCTGCGCACCACAATGTGGTCGCCGTCGCGGTGGTCGCCGGCGCGCGCCATTACCCGTCCCCACCGGATCCGGCAGCTGTCCAGCACGTGCAGTGGCTGGGCGGAGTGCGGCGAGTCCAGCAGCCGGGACCACGGATAGACCCCGAGGACGTGGAAGCAGTGGTTCGGCGCGGCCTCGTCAAGGATCTCCGGGGTGAGGTGCTTCCAGTACTGCCCGGCCTGCGGGGTGATCCTGGCCAGCAGCGCCGCGCCGAACTCGCGTGGATCGACCGCGTCCGACACACCGCCACCGAGCCAGTACGCCTCGACCACCCGGCGGTCGAGCGGGTCGTCGATGCCGGCAAGCCGGGCCAGGATCTGCAGGTACGGCCAGGCTCCGTGGAAGCCACGGGCCAGCGACCGGGGATCGCCCGTCATGACCCCGGTAGCGCCGTACTCCAGCAGCGTCTGTGAATCAGCCGGGCCGCAGTAACCGAGCTTGTTCGGCGCATAGGCGTAACGGGCGAACAGCCGTGCCCCCTCCCCCTCCGCCTGGGTCACCTGAGGGCCAAAGGCACCGCGATCATATTCTTTTCGCGCTGCCGGAGGCCCGAACTCCCGGGTCATCTGAGGGCCATCCGTCCGAAATTGTAGTAGGCCGCGCAGGCCCCCTCCGAGGAGACCATGCATGTGCCGATCGGGGTCTGCGGCGTGCAGGCGGTGCCGAACACCTTGCATTCCCACGGCTTGATGACACCCTTGAGGACCTCCCCGCACTGGCATGCCTTGGGGTCGGCGACCCGGATGCCGGGCATGTCGAACCGCTGCTCGGCGTCGAACTGCGCGAAGTCGTCGTTGAGCTTGAGTGCGCTCTGCGAGATGAAGCCCAGCCCACGCCATTCGAAATGGGGCCGTAGTTCGAACACACGCGCCATCAGTGCCAGTGCCTGAGGATTACCCTCTTCCCGCACCACACGGCCGTACTGGTTCTCGACCTCACAGCGTCCCTGCCGGATCTGTCTGAGCAGCATCGCGACCCCGGCGAGAATGTCCAGCGGCTCGAAACCGGCTACCACGATCGGTTTGCCGTGGGCCTCGGGGACGAAGCGATACGGCCGGTTGCCCACCACGGTCGAGACATGGCCGGGGCCGAGGAAGCCGGACAACCGCAGGTCGGGTGACTGCAGGATCGCTCGCAGCGGCGGGACGATCGTGACGTGGTTGCAGAACACGCTGAAGTTGGTCAGACCCAGCTCGCTGGCCCGGACCAGCGTCACCGCGGTGGAGGGAGCGGTGGTCTCGAAACCGACCGCGAAGAACACGACGTGCTTGTCCGGGTTGTCCAGGGCCACACCCAGCGCGTCCAACGGCGAGTACACGAACCGGACGTCCGCCCCGCGTGCCTTGGCCTCCATGAGGCTTCCGCGACCACCCGGCACCCGCATCATGTCGCCGAACGACGTGAGGATGACATCCGGCCGCTCGGCCAGCCACATGGCGTCGTCGACCCGGCCCATCGGTATCACGCACACCGGGCAGCCCGGTCCGTGCACCAGCTCCACCGACTCGGGCAGCAGGTGTTGGATGCCGTGGCGGTAGATGGTGTGGGTGTGGCCGCCGCACACCTCCATGAACTTGTAGGTGTCCGACCCGGCCAGGTCCGCGATGGCGGCCACCAGCGCGCGCGCGGCCGCGGGATCGCGGAACTCATCGATGAAGCGCATCGGGTCCTCCTTCTGGTGACGGCCCACGGGCCGGCGACGGTCAACGAACCGGTAACAGCCGGTGGGACGGTGGCAATCGACGGACCGGTGACGTACCGCGGGCCGAGGTGATCTGCACGGCGGCTACGGCGACGGTGACGATCCGAACGCCTCGACCTCGTCGAGATAGGCCTGCCCCAACTTCTCCACCGCCTCGAGCGTGCGCATCGCCTCAACCTCGTCGATCTTCGCCATGGCGAACCCGACATGCACCAGCACCCAGTCACCGACCCGCGGACCTTCCTCGGCGACCAGCCGGATGCTGATCGTCCGCCGTACCCCGCTGACGTCGACCTTCGCGAGGTGCTGGTCGGCGTCGACGATCTCGACGAGCTGGCCGGGAATCCCCAGGCACATGTACGGCCTCCTTTACAGCCTCCGTGTGTCGCCGCGCGTCGCCACGGGCATCGGCGTGTCACCACGGGCGTCGGATGATCACGGCGTGCTCCTCGCCGGGTCGGTGGACGCGGTCGGTGGACGCGGTCGGTGGACGCGGTCGGTGGACGCGGGTCAGCAGATGCGGTCAGCAGATGCGGTCAGCAGATGCGGGGCAACGGGTCGCCGACCAGCATGTCCACGATCCGGGTGCCCCCCAGGGCGGTACGCATCGCGACGGTCCCGGCCGGCTGCTCGGTGATCTCCCCGATGACCGCGGCCAGCCGTCCCTGCGGATGCTTCTGCAATGCGGCCAGCGCCGCCGGGGTCTGCTCGGGCGGCACCACCGCGAGGAACTTGCCCTCGTTGGCGACGTGGATCGGGTCGATGCCGAGCAGCTCGCAGGCGCCGTGCACCTCGGGCCGCACCGGCAGGCAGCGCTCGTCGAGCAGAACACCG
The DNA here is from genome assembly GCF_900634745.1 of Protofrankia symbiont of Coriaria ruscifolia. Classification (NCBI taxonomy): domain Bacteria; kingdom Bacillati; phylum Actinomycetota; class Actinomycetes; order Frankiales; family Frankiaceae; genus Protofrankia; species Protofrankia symbiont of Coriaria ruscifolia. The sequence goes on along the minus strand of NZ_CAAAFR010000102.1, from coordinate 14,911 downwards.
AGGCCACTGTCCCGAGCCAGCTCGTTGCAGACCGTCCCCACCCCGCCCCGGGTGGGGTCGCGCAGCCATCGCGTCGACGGCGCCGCGGCCAACAGCTCGTCCACCAGGGCGTTGACCGCCGCGGTGTCCGATCGGATGTCGGCCTCGATCGCCAGGTTGCCCCGGGCGAGCATGACCGCCATCCCGTGTTCGCCGATCGTGCCGGACAGCAGCACCTGGTCCCCCGGCCGCACCCGATGCGCGGACAGCTGCCGGCCGGCCGGTACGAGCCCCACACCGGCAGTCGTGACGATCAGTCCATCCGCGGCGCCGGTGTCGACGACCTTGGTGTCTCCGGTCACCACCCGCACCCCCGCGGCCTGCGCCGCATCGGCCATGTCCCCGGCGATGCGGCGCAGCTCGTCGATCGGGAAACCCTCCTCGATCACGAATGCCGCGGACAGCCACAACGGCCGTGCCCCCGTCATCGCCAGATCGTTGACGGTGCCGTGCACCGCCAGGTGACCGATCGAACCGCCCGGGAAGCGCAGCGGCCTGACGACGAAGGAGTCGGTGCTGAACGCCAGCGACTCCCCCGACGGCAACGGCAGGATCGCGCCGTCGCCGAGTACCTCGAGCGCGGGATTGCGGAAGGCGTCGACGAAGACCGTGTCGACCAACGCCGCCGACGCGCTCCCGCCGGCCCCGTGCGCCGAGGTCACGACCTCGCCGAGCAGCCGCGGCCGGCGGCGCCGGAACGCCTCGATCCGCTCCAGGACCTCGTCCTTGCGGTCCGCCCGGTCCGTTCGGTCCGTTCGGTCCGTTCGGTCCGTTCGGTCCGCGACGGTCATCGGGGTCGCTCCCCCGCGGCCAGGTGCGCGTCCGGATGCGCGGTCAGGTGCTGCTGCGTCACGCCCCACAGCTGGTAACCGAGCAGCGCGTGCGACTCCTGGATCCGGTGCACGCTCTGTGAGCGGACCACGAAGCAGAAATCGACTACACCGTCGACGGCGAACCGGCCACCGTCGTATCCGGCGAAGCCGACGGTGAGCGCACCGCGGCGTCCGGCCTCGGCCAGCCCCGCCAGGAGATCGGGCGAGTCGCCGCTGGTCGACAGCGCCACCGCGATGTCGCTCCGGCCGGCGTACGCGATGAGCTGCCGGGAGAACACCAGGTCGAAACCGACGTCGTTGCCGAGTGCGGTGACCACCGCCTGGTCCTCGGCCAGCGACCAGGACGGCAGTGGACGTCCAGATGGCGGACGGGAGAACAGATCGGCCAGTGTGGCGGCATCGGTCGAGCTGCCGCCATTGCCGAAGGTGTACATACGTCCACCTTGGGTGAAACACTGAGCCATCGCCGCCGCGGCGGCCGCGATCTGCCCGGCGCATTCCCGCAGCGTCGAGCGCTGCAGCTCCACGCTCTGGCGGGCCTTCGCCCGCGCCGAGGCGCCGAGTTCGGCCAGCAGCGCTCCCAGCGCCTCCTCCCGATCGCCATCCTCCCGACCACCGCCCTGATGATCGTTCCCATGGTGGCCATCGCTCTGACGGCCGTTGCTCTGGTGACCGCTGCCCTCCTGGACGTGGAGGAACGGGTAGAGGAACGCGGTGTTCTCGGTGGCCATCACGCACCGTCCCGGTCAAGACGGGTGATCGCCGTTCCGGCGTGGACGAGCAGCAGGTCGCCCGCGGCCACCGGCTCGACCAGCAGGATATTCACGAGCTCCTCCCCCGTGGCGGTACGTACCAGCGCCCGGCCGTCGGCCGACCCCCGGGATGTGATCACCTCGCCGAGCCTGCCTTCGTCGGCGCAGATGCCGCACGTCCCGCCGGTGCGCCCCTGCTCGGACGGGCGGAGCAGACCGGTGTGCTCGAGGCAGACGTGGGTCAGTTCCCACAGCAGGTGGTAGAGAAGTACAAAGCGGCCGGTTACCGGCAGCAGCGGATCCGGGTCGTCCACCCACAGCACGTGATCGGCCGCACCGGCTGGCGGTCGCGTACCGTTACCGATCCATACCGTTCCCGTCCCCCACGCCGGCGCCCGGCGCATCACGGAGCGCACCACCGGGTCACCGGCGGCGGCCACGGCGAGGACCACGTCACCGGGCCGGGCCGCCAGGCGGATCATGGCGACGGGATCCGGACCGGTCACGGCCACCGCGGGCAGCGCCGGTTTGCCGACGACGGCCGGGTGGACGAACTCGACGGCGACATGGTGGGCGTGCGGCGCCCACGACGGCGACACGCACCACAGGGTGGCGCCATCGGCGAAACATCGAGCCAACGCGAGCGAAGCGACCGCGAGATCAGCGTCAAGATCATCGGCCAGGCTCCCGTCGCCCATACCGTCGGCGATCACCGGGGTGCTCATCGTGCTCCCTCGGTTCCCCCGGAACAGCCCGTCACGGTGTCACAGCCCGTAACAGTATCGTCGATCAGCTCGTACTCGCGCATCACGTCCAAGGTGAGCAGCGCCGACTCCTTGTCGAGCCGGGTCAGGGCAAAACCGGCGTGCACCATGGTGTAGTCGTCGACTCCGAGATCGGGAAGGTAGGCCAGGCACACCTTCCGCGTCTCGCCGGGGAAGGCGACATGGGCCATCCTGGTCCCGCTCTCGTCCCAGACCTCGACGATCCTGCCCGGAATCCCCAGACACATGGTCACGTCTCCTCGTCGTTCATGCACAGCACCGCGATCGCCGCCTGCCCGAGCGCCAGCCCGCCGTCGTTGGGCGGCACCACGCGGTGGATGAGCGTCTCGAATCCGGCGGCGCGCAGCCGATCCCGGCAGGCGCGCAACAGCAGCACGTTCTGGAACACCCCGCCGGTGAGACCGGCCAGCCGGACGCCCCGCTCCCGGCCGACCTGCGTCACCACGTCGGCGACCGCGTCGGCCACCGCTTCGTGGAACGCCGCGGCCAGCACCGCAACCGGTGTGCCCCCGCGCAGCCCGGCCACCAGGGCGTGCAGCAGCGGGGCCGGATCAAGCACGCCGTCCGCACCAACCGGCAGCCGCAGCGGTGATGCCGGAGATGGCACCAGCGACGGTGATGATGCGCCGACGGCCGTGGCGGCGAGCGCCTCAAGCTCGATCGCCGCCTGGCCCTCGTAACCGATGCGGTGACAGACGCCGAGCAGGGAGGACACGGCGTCGAAAAGTCGTCCCATGCTGGTGCAGCCGACACAGCCGATGCCGCTGTCGAGCTGGGAACGCACCGCCCGCAGCTCAGCGGGCTCGCACGTGGCCACCGCGGGAAGGTCGGGTTCCCACGGGATGCCGGCCGCGTCCAGATGGGACAGCGCCATCCGGCACGGGTTGCGTACGGCCGCGTCCCCACCGGGCAGCCGCACCTCGCGCAGATGGCCGGCACGGGTGAAGCGGTGACTGTCCGATCCGAGGAGCAGCACCTCACCGCCCCAGACGGCACTGTCGGTGCCGTAACCGGTGCCGTCGAACGCCACCCCGACAATCGGCTCGCCCAGCCTGCCGTGCTCGGCGAGCAGAGAGGCCACATGCGCGTGGTGGTGTTGGACGAGCAGCGGCGGCCGGTCACCGGCGTGGCGCTCGGCCCAGCCACGGGTCGAGTACCCCGGATGAGCGTCGGCGACCAGTCGTACCGGCCGCACGGCGTGCAGAGCGGTGAGGTGGTCGACCGATCGCTCGAAGGCGCGCAGCGTCTCCAGGCTGCCCATGTTGCCTACATGAGCCGAACAGAATGCGCGCTCACCCTCGGTGACGCAGAAGGTGTTCTTCAGCTCGCCGCCGACAGCCAGGATCGCCTCACCCGGTCGACCTCGGCCGCCCGGAAGCGCCCCCCGATCGAGGCTGCCCGCAGGCGCCACCTGGCCGAGGTCGACAGGGAACACCGCCCCGCCGAGGTCGACCGGAAGCGGTGCGTAGCCGCGGGACCGGCGGATCGGCAGTTCACGGCCGTCGACGACACGGACCACCGAATCGTCGCAGGGCACCTGGATCGGCCGGTCGTGGGTGAGCATCGCGTCGGCCAGCGCCGGCAGCCGGCTCCGGGCGTCGGTGTCGTCGAAGCAGATCGGCTCGTCGGCCAGGTTGGCGCTGGTCAGCACCATGAATTCGGGAACCGGGACGGCCATGCCGGGCACCTGGGCGAACAGGAGGTGGTGCAGCGGCGAGTAGGGCAGCAGTACACCGATCAGCGGGTTGCCCGGCGCCACGTCCGCGACGACGGGGGCGTCCGGCCGGCGCCGCAGCAGCACGATCGGACGGGCCGGGCTGCCCAGTACCGCGGCCTCGGCCGGGTCGATCTCGGCAAGCCGCCCGGCCACCGCAAAGTCGCGGGCCATCACCGCGAACGCCTTGCCCGCCCGCGCCTTGCGCTCGCGCAGCAGACGCACCGCCGCCGGACTGTCAGCCCGGCAGGCCAGGTGGTAGCCACCGATCCCCTTCACCGCGACGACCAGACCGTCGGCCAGCGCCCGGTGGGCCGCGGCCAGGGCCTCGTCCGGCCCGGTCGCGGTGCGGCGTCCACGCACGAAAGGCACGAAGGTCAACTGCGGCCCGCAATCCGGGCAGCACACCGGCTGGGCGTGGAAACGGCGGTCGGCTCCGTCGTGGTACTCGGCCGTGCAGGCCGGGCACATCGGGAAACCTGACATGGTGGTGGCCGCCCGGTCGTAGGGCAGCGACCGGATGATGGTGAACCGGGGACCGCAAGTGGTGCAGGTGATGAACGGATGGCGATAGCGGCGGTCGGCCGGGTCGAACAGCTCACCTATGCAGTCGTCGCACACTGCCATGTCCGCGGGGACGAAGGTACGGACGCCCTCGCCGCCACCGCGACTGGCCACGATGCGAAAGCCGGGCTCTCCGGTTGCCGGCGCAACGACTTCCGCCCGCAGAGTCGTGATACAGGCCGGGAGCGGTGCGTCGCTGCGCAGCCGCCGCAGGAACTCCGTGACCACTACCGGTGTGCCCTGGACCTCGATGAACACCGAGCCGGGGTCGTTGCCGACGAAACCGTCGACACCGAGGGCAACGGCGAGCCGGTGGACGAAGGGCCGGAATCCAACCCCCTGCACAACGCCCTCGACCGTCACCCGCAGCCGTTCCACGGCCTCGGAGTGACCGATGGCTACAGGATGGATGCCAGCCGCTGTCATGCGCATGACCCCGGGTGAGGACCAGCCGCCCCAGCGCGACGGAACCCGGCCAGGAAGTCCCGTTCGATCAGGACGATGACCTCCTCCATGGCGTGGCGCACCGCCGCTGACAGCTCCCAGCCCGCATCGACGCACTCGGCCTCGATGAGGAACACCGTGACATCGTCGGGGTAGGCGTCCGCCTCCAGTGACCCCGGAACCTGGCCCTCCGGCCGCGCGAAAGAAACATGATCGCGCCGCCTTTGGCCCTCCAGCCAGTTGGCGAGTGCCAGCGCGTGGTCCCAGCGGAAGGCATGGGTGTGCAGGCCTTCCAGCGGCGGGAGATCGGCCAGCTCGGGACCGGGTACGCGATAGATCGTGCCCGGCTGCGCGCCGGTCCGAGCGGCGTCGATGATGACCACCCGGCGGGCCCCGCGCATCCGGAACGCCACGTCCATCCCGGCGGTACCACCGTCGACGATCTGCACCCCGTCGGGGACGCCCCGTTCCCACAGATGCCGGATGAGGACTGGGCCGACGCCGTCGTCGCGACGCAGGACGTTGCCGCAGCCCACCAGGAGAAGCTCACACCGCGACGTTGTGATGCCGCTGGCGGGTTCCTCGGGGAGCTGCGTCACCGGGCTCCTCCATCCGTTCCGTCCATTCCGTGTCGATCTTCTACCTGTTGCGCTCCAGGACCATTCCATTGATCACAAAGTTGCCGAGCTCACGCCCGCTCCACTGCCGGAACCCACCGGCAGGCACGATCCGGATGGTCAACACTGATGCCGACCACCGATGTCGACCACGGACGCCGAACGCTGAAGCCCGTCCCGCCATACGGACCCACGGAACCGGACGGACCAACAGACCGGATGAACCAACAGACCGGACGGACCCGCAGACCGGACGAATCAGCCAAGTCGGACGGACCCGCAGAGGGGACTCACTGTGCACGAGCTGTCGATCTGCCGCGCCATCGCCGGCGTCGTCGCCGAGCACGCCGGTGACCGTCCGGTACAGACCGTATACATACAGATCGGACAACTACGGCAGATCGTGCCGGACACCCTCGTCCACTGCTGGTCGCTGGTCAGCGAAGGCACCGCCCTGGACCGCTCTCAGCTACGGATCGAGAGTGTGCCGGCGCAGATCCGCTGCACCGACTGCGGTCATATGCAGACGCTCACCGCGCCAGTCCTGCTGTGTGGGCAGTGCGGCGGTCGCAGCGTGTCGGTGGTGCGGGGCGAGGAGTTTCTGATCACTTCCCTGGAACTCGCGGAGGCGTGAGCCGCCACAGGCTGATTCCATCGACACCGCGAACCGGAGGAGGAGGATCAGTATGGGCCGATTCCACTGGCACGCCGACCGCACCCCGCACGACCACGAACACCACGCCCAGAACGACCACCCCCAGCGTGGCCACGAGCCTTATTCTGACCATGGGCCCCGCCCTGACCATGAGCGTCATGACGGCAACTCCCATGACGGCAATGCGCGCGCCGGCAACGGCGTCGTGGCGGCCGGCGCCGGCCAGCGCGGGGTTGGCGATCATTCCGGGTACGAGACCGGGGCGCAGCGCGTCGAGGTGCTGGCCGCGATCCTCGGCGAGAACGACCGGCTCGCCGCCGCGAACCGTAGTGACTTCGACGCCGCCGGGACGCATGTCGTCAACCTGATGTCCGCACCGGGCGCCGGTAAAACGACCCTGCTCCAGGAAACCCTCCGCCGGTTGTGCTCCACGCTGCGGGTCGGGGTGATCGAGGGCGACATCGAGACCAGCATCGACGCCGACCGGCTCGCCGGGCTGGGCGCGGTGGTGTCGCTGGTCAACACCGGGCAGGGTTTCGGCGGCGAATGTCATCTCGACGCCGCCATGATCCGTTCAGCGATCGGACGCCTGCGCCTGGATCTCCTCGACCTCGTCGTCATCGAAAACGTCGGCAATCTGGTCTGTCCGGCCGAGTTCGACGTCGGCGAACACCGGCGGGCGATGATTTTCTCGGTCACCGAAGGCGAGGAGAAGCCGCTGAAATACCCGATCATGTTCCGGTCCGCCGACCTCGTTCTGATCAACAAGATGGACCTGCTACCCCACCTGGACTTCGACCTCGAGCTTTTCCACCGCAACCTCACCGACGTCAACCCCGGCGTGACCACCCTGGAAATCAGCTCCCGCACCGGCGCCGGCCTCACCGCATGGTGCGACTGGCTGTCCGTATAACGCAACCCGACCAGCCACGAGATTGACTTCGCGCTCTTCGGCCACCACGACTCCGAACGCGAAACCCTGCTCGCCCTCGGCAAGGCCAAGTGGAACGAGACCAGCGGAGGTCACGCCGAGTATCGCCATGCTGGTGCTGCCGCCCGCCGTCAACCGTGATCCCGAGCACTATCCGGACCCCGACCGGTTCGACGTCGAACGCCCGGTAAGCGATCACCTGGCATCCTCGACGGGTCCCCGGCTCTGTCCGGCGGCCGTGCTGGACCGGTACGAAGTGGCAATCGTGTTATCGGTTTTTGCCTGTCGGGTTGTGGACCCGACTTCAATCGCCTACCGTACGAAACGTGAACCTGCGCGGGATGAAGCACCTGATCGTAAGTCACGGTGGTGTCTCGTCTGAACAACTATGCCGGCACGTGGCCTCGACGGCGAACGGCATTTGGTCGGAGGCGGACCGGAGGCGCTGACCGCGTCGTATCGACCTCCCAGCATCCGCCGGAACCCCGGTGCATCCTGTCTATCGTTGCGGCCAGCCGCGGCAGGACTGTCGGTTCTACCATGATGAGAGGCTTAGATGTCCGTACGTTGGACCGACGGTAACGCCACCGCCGATGACCCGGCCGGGCAGCCCTCGGAGCTGGCCACGCCGGAAGCGATTCACGTCACGACCGACGACAACGTGACCTTTGTGATTCGGCTGCTTGAGCACAACGACCCAACCGTCCCGGTTGTGCTGATCCTGCCGGCCATGGGGATGAAGGCAAAGTTTTACCGGCCGTTGGCAAAAGCGCTATTTGCCGTTGGCCTGTCCGTCACCACCTGCGATCTTCGGGCCCAGGGGGAAAGCACACCGGGCCTTCGTGAGCAACCCACATTCGGCTATCGCGAGCTCCTGGAGGTGGATCTTCCGGCGATCCTCGCGGCGCTCCGAGCGCGGCTGCCGCTGGCGCCTGTATACCTGTTCGGGCACAGCCTCGGCGGTCAGCTCGCGCTGTTGTACGCGGCTTCGGCGCCGAAGGAGATCGCCGGAGTCTGCGTGATTGCGACCGGCAGCGTCTATTGGCGGTCCTTTATCCCCCGGCATCGGCTCAGCGCGTTCTGGAAGGGGCAGATCATCGGCCTGGTGTCCCGGATCCGTGGGTATTGGCCGGGCGGCATGGTGATCGCCGCGCCTATGGCAGCCGGCGTGATGACCGACTGGGCCCGGCATGCACGAAACGGACGATACCAGCCACATGGCACGAAGCGTGACTATGACGCGGCACTACGTACGTTCGACCTGCCGGTACTGGTGATCTCACTGGAGGGCGACCCGCTCGGTCCGCGTTCCAATGTCGACTTTCTGTGCGGCAAAATCGGCAACGCCCAGGTCACCCGCTGGCATATCGAAGAGGGATCCGGAGTGACCGTCCGCGACCACTTTGCCTGGATCAAGAGCAGTGACATCATCGGCTCCGCAGCCGCCGCTTGGATCACCGAGGGCAACCTCCCCGCAAGGACATGACGGACGCCAGCCTCCTCACCGATCACTTCGCCTCCCCGCTGATCGTTCGCTTCGCTCCCGATCAGCGGGAACCCCGGCTACACGATTCGCCGTTCCGCCGGCCGCGCCCTCACTCCCCCAGAGCCGAGTAGCCGAGTAGCCGAGTAGCCGAGTAGCCGAGTAGCCGAGTAGCCGAGTAGCCGAGTAGCCGAGAGGAGTTTCGCCTCCCGGCCCTCGCGGGACCGTGCGTGACAGTCTCCCCGGTACGACCGTATGACCGGTATGACCGGTATGACCGGTAGATCAGGGCGTTCGGGCCCAGCACGCAAGGCCGGCTCGGCCGGCTGACCGTGGGCGTCGTCGAGGACCTCTGCCGTGCCTGGGCCCGCTGGCACGCCAGCCCCGACACCCACGGCGGCCACCCCTCCCGCGTCGCCGCCGGTACCGTCCACGACCCGGCCGCCAGGACCAGCCACGAGATTGACTTCGCGGTCTTCGGCCACCACGACTCCGAACGCGAAACCCTGCTCGCCCTCGGCAAGGCCAAATGGAACGAGACCATGGGAATCAGCCACCTCCAGCGCCTCGACCACATCCGCAGCCTGCTCCACACCAGAACAACCCGCACCACCAGCGGCGGCGTCCCGCGCCTGCTGTGTTTCAGCGGCGCGGGTTTCACCCCGAACTCCACGATGCCGCCGCTGACGACCGCACCATCCAACTCATCGACCTGCAACAGCTTTACCACGGGAATAGCGGCTTCGCCGCCACCCCAAGCCGTGACGAGTAAGATCGTCCGATTCGAACACGGGGAGCTCGGCCCCTTCCTCTTTCGACTTCCGTCGCATCGACCTCGATGTCCCGCTGAATTCATCGGCCCCGCCCGTGTGAGCGGCACCAGGAAGCAGGCCGCACAATGAACCAGATGATCATTTTGCGTGAACGGCGGTCGATGACGGTGACGAGATACGCCCAACCCCCCGTCCGGAGTCAGGTGGCCCGAGAGGATCTCCCATCGGGGCTCCCGCAGATCCCCGCATGACAGTCTCGGATGGCCGACCTCGCTGTGCCGGCTGCCGCCGTAGTCTGGGCCGATGGTCAACCGTCTGTACTTTCGCCAGTTGCTGTCCGGGCGTGACTACGCGGTCAATGATCCGGTAGCGACTCAGATGGTCAACTTCACGTACCTGATCGGCGACCAGGAGACCCGGGACGCGGTGGTGGTCGACCCGGCGTACGCTGTCGACGATCTTCTCTCGGTGCTTGCCGCCGATGAGATGCGCCTCACCGGCGTCCTGGTCACCCATCACCATCCCGATCACGTCGGCGGCGAGATGTTCGGTTTCGCCCTGCCGGGCCTGCCGGAGCTGCTCGCCCGTACGCAGGTCCCGGTACACGTGCACCAGGACGAGAGCGAGTGGGTACGGCGTACCACCGGGGTGTCGGCGACCGACCTCGTGGGCCACGATCACGACGACGTGCTCGACGTCGGTGCCGTGCCCGTCCGGCTGCTGCACACCCCCGGGCACACCCCGGGCAGCCAGTGCTTCCTGGTGGACGGCGACCGGCTGGTCGCCGGCGACACGCTTTTCCTGGAAGGCTGCGGACGTACCGATTTCCCCGGCGGCGACCCCGACGCCATGTACGCGAGCCTGCGGCAGCTGGCCGCGCTGCCTGACGACACCATCGTCTACCCCGGTCACTTCTACTCGGCGCAGCCCAGCGCGCCGATGTCGACGGTGCGCAGCGGTAACGCGGTGTTCCGTCCCCGTTCCGTCGAACAATGGCGGGCCTTCTTCGGCGGGTGACACCGACATGCCCCGCCCACCCGTCACCCGACCCGGTCCTGCTGACCGGACGGGTATGTCCGTTCCAGTTGTTCCGGTCGCGAACCGCTCATCCGAATCGAGAGAGAAGCACATGACACGCACCGTTGTGAACCGTTACGTCCTACCCAACATCATTGAGCGCACCTCCCGCGGCGAATACGGGATGGATCCCTATTCCAAGCTGCTGAAGGAACGCATCATCTTCCTGGGGACCCAGATCGACGATATTTCCGCGAACGACATCATGGCGCAGCTGCTCTATCTCGAAGGCGAGGACGCAGACCGGGACATCTCGCTCTACATCAACTCCCCGGGTGGCTCGTTCACCGCGCTGATGGCGATCTACGACACGATGCAGTTCGTCCGGCCCGACATACAGACCCTCTGTCTCGGGCAGGCCGTGTCCGGGGCGGCCATCCTGCTCGCGGCCGGAACTCCCGGCAAACGGCTCGCCCTCAGCAACAGCCGGATACTGATCGACCAGCCGTCCAGCCAGAGCGAGGGGCAGTCGAGCGATCTGGAAATTCACGCCCGTGAGATCCTGCGGATGCGGGCGCTGCTGGAGACGATACTTGCCCGGCACACCAACCGGAGCACCGAACAGATCCGCCGGGACGTCGAACGCGACAAGATTCTCGACGCGACCGAGGCGTGCGAGTACGGCCTCATCGACGAGGTCATCCAGAGCCGGAAGAACTCGCTGCGGCGCGCCGCGTCCGAATAGCGGCGTCCGCATAGCGGCAGCCCATAGCGACAGCATCTGGCCCCGGACCCTCTCGGCCGGGCGCCGGCGACCCGATGCCGTCACACCGATGCCGTCACAGTGGTTCTCCGGGAATGTCGAGATATTCCCTGCGGAGAGTCTCGACGATCGGATGATCGTTTGCCAGTTCCCGGTCGTCGACCGCGGCGATCGCGCGTACGCCGACAGCCGTGTTGGTGGCGAACGCGGCCTGCATACCGAGGAGCGCCGCACGGTCGACCGGTGCGGTGACCGCGCGCTCGTGCGTCCGCCGGAGCAACTCCACGGTCACTCCGAGCAGACAGTCCGCATCGGGCCAGATCACCTGGTTACCGTCGAAGAAGCCGATGTTCCAGGTGGCGCCCTCCGAGACGAAAGAAGCGGCATCGGTGAAGAGCACGTCGTCGAAGCCGTTGAGTTGCGCGGCACGACGGTAGCGCAGCGTGTCGAAAAGGCCCACGTGTTTGACCGCCGGCATGTTCCGGCTGTAAGCGACCGACTGGACGCGCAGCGGCGGCAACGGGAGGGCGGGTGCCGGCCGGGTGGTCACCAGGACGTGCGGTTGTGCCGCGACACCTGGATGCCCTACCTCGAGCGCCGGGTCGAAGACAGTTATCCGGACCATGCAGGAAGCTGTGCCCCCCGCGACCGCCCGGCGGGCGAGATGTCGGATCCTGTCGACGTCCAGGTCGGCATCGAAGAGCAGCCGACAATCGTGGGCCAACCGCTTCAGATGCAGTGACAGCCCGCGCACCCGTTGGTGATCGATACGCATCGTCGTGAAGTGGCCGTAGTTCGTCAGCGCCAGTGCAGCAAGATCATTAATGTCGAGCGGTGCGCCGTCCAGCTCCATCACGGGGCCAGTCTCACCTCCAGCAGGGATCGCTACCAGCCGATTCTCTCTCGCCTCTCCCGGGGAAGCCGCCAGCGGGATCCCCGCGACAGGACGGTGCGGGGGATCACCGGATCCTTGCGTACCCCCTGGCAGGCCGGCTGCTGGTGCCGGATAGGGTGGGGTCCACGGTATAGGTGACCGTTGAGATCGCACGAGAACGCCCACGGCACCTTACGCCCCGGTTCGGTTCGTCCGGTTCGAATCCGGACGTTACCCGCCGGCAATCGAAGCCCATACTTTACCCAGGCATCTGTTACGGAGAAAAATTCGTCACGGATGCTTAACGAAAATGTATTCTTCCGGCGATCACCGACAATCATTTTCGTAGTTATCGTTCGCCTGGCCGGTTCCGCGAGATGGGCGAGAAAGGGCGAACATGGGGTTGTCAGCACGCAGAATCCTCAGCAATGCGCGCTGGTCGGAATGGAATCCCGGACGATTGACCGTCTACCTGGTCGGATGCATTTTCTTCTCGATCGGTGCCACGTTCTTCATCGTCTCCGACCTGGGAACGGACCCGCTCGACGTATTCGTGCTCGGCGTCAAGGAGCACATTTCGATAACGATCGGGATCGGCCAGGCGTCCGTCGCGCTCGTCTGTATCACCATCTGGTCGCTGTGGAACCGGTGTAGGCCGGTTGTCTTGCCGTTCATCACGTTCTTCCTCTGCGGCAGCATCATCGACCTGCTGCTGGCCGTCGAACTCGCCGAGGAGACCCATATCCACCGAGTCGGGCTGATGCTCGTCGGTGGTGTGCTGTGCGCCTACGGCTCGACCCTCATCATCATGAGCGCGATTGGTATCCGTGCCATGGACCTGCTCGCCATCACAATGGTTCGGCGTTGGCGATGGCCGTTCTGGGCGTCGAAGGGATCCCTCGAGGCGCTGCTGCTGGTTGCCGGCTGGTTGCTCGGCGGTCCGGTCGGTGTCGGGACGCTGTGCTTCCTTTTGAGCGTCAACCTGCTCATCCAACCGATGATCGCTGCTACGGAACGACTTACCAGTATCACCAACCTGGGTCTGCCGACCAGGACGTCGGCCTCGGCGCCCGAAGCCGGCTGACACCTTCCTGCCTTCCCCGCCTTCCCGCAACCGATTCCTCGCAGGTGTGACGAATACCGGATCCAGAACAGGGCCGGTCCGAGCGTGATGTGCCCCGCATCGCGGCGATCGTGATTACCCGAGGTTTGCCACGCGATTGTCTTAGATCAACGGACGTCGACCATCAGGGCGAACTCAGGGTAGGTGAAGGTCACAGTGGGTGAGGAGAGTTCCGACGCCTGCGAACTACGACGGACAGATCCAGGATCAGATCCAGGATCGGCAACGATCAGGAGTACCCGGCGGTCCATACCGCGTTCAGCGCCGCGAAAACGACGGCTGCGGACCGCTGTCGTCGGATGCGTGGCAATAGTGATCGGCGCCGTTACCCCGGCCTCCAGTGTCATCGGCGGCCCGGGTGACGGCGCCGACGCGCCAGTCGTCGACCGGGCGATTCAGACCTTTACCATTCCGCGTTCCTTTACCGCCGCCAACACCAACCCCGTTTCCGCCCAGCTGTCGGCCGCCGCCGACAAGGTGCTCCCGGGGGTGGTGAGCATTGTTTCCAGACTCGCCTCGCAGAACGCCTCCGCGGCGGGCACCGGTATGGTGCTGAAATCCTCCGGCGAGGTACTCACCAACAACCACGTCATCGCGGACGCCGCCACCATCACTGTTACCGTCGCCAGCAGCGGTCGTTCCTACCAGGCGTCGGTCGTCGGGACGAACACGACCGACGATGTCGCGGTGCTGCAGCTGCAGGGTGCCTCCGGGCTTGCCACGGTTCCGATCGGTGACTCCTCGAAGGCCAGGGCCGGTGACTCCGTCGCCGCCGTCGGCAACGCCGACGGCGGATCGCCCGCGGTCGTTTCCGGCAGGATCACAGCACTCAACCAGAGCATCACCGCCACCGACCCCGACGGCGGCAACGCCGAAGAGCTTTCCGGACTGATCAAGACTGACGTTGCCATAAAGCCCGGATTCTCCGGCGGTCCGCTGGTCAGCGCGGCCGGTGATGTCATCGGGATGGACACGGCAGCGACCGCGTTCAACGAGTACCTGCCAACCGGGATGAGGGCCGGGTACGCCATCCCGATCAGTCACGCGGTCTCCATCGCCACTGCGCTCACATCGGGCACATCCGCGAAAGCCGCCCCAGCAGCACGTCTGGAGAGCCTTGGAAGCCTTGGGAGCACCGCCGGCATCGAGGCGCACAGCGTGCAGGTCCGCATAACGCGTGCCACAGGCAACAGCGTCCTCACCGGCGTGCACGAGCGTGACCTCCGTGCCGGCGCGTCAGCGACCGGCCCTCTGGGTGCGCCGCGCCAGGCATGGCCTGGTTCACCAGGGCCTGCTCCGCAGGCCGGCCCAGCCAGGCGCGGGAGGCGTCCGGACGGACGGCGCCGCGTCAGGTCGACCGTCCCGGCCGTCGGAGCACTTCGCATGCCTTGATGAGCGCTAGACACCGGGAAGATCGGCACGAGTTTGTCGATGCGTACGCTAATGTCGCCGAAAGCTAATGTGGCCGAAAAGCGTGCACGGTAACGAACTCGTTTAGATCATGATCTGTGTGGATGGCTGCGAACGGGATGCGCCCAGCAGAA
>NZ_CAAAFR010000101.1:0-31897 GCF_900634745.1 Protofrankia symbiont of Coriaria ruscifolia | reverse complement strand
CCGGAACAGTTAAGAACTAAAAGCTCAGATTTCCGGCGCAGTACACTAGCGGGCCGAAGAGGGCACGATCACCTCTTTCCGCGTCGCCGGAGGCCCAGGTCCTCTGGCTGAAGTCCCCTGGCTGAGTGGTCGGGCCCGGAGCTGGAGGACCTCCGGCCCGGCGGCCGGGGGCCGGACGGACTACCGGCCTCGGAGCCGGACGGACTACCGGGAGAAGGAGTACTCTCGGCAACACGCCCCGATCCTCGGGCGAAGGGCCTAGCCGAGTACATACGTTCGCGCCGCGTCGACATCCCCGCCGATCTCGTTCGACGGGAGCGGTGAACAGCGCCCCGGTCGGGTTCCTCGGTGGGCCCACTACGACCGGCTCGTGGGTTGCACAGCAGGCATGTGCTCCGCGGCGTCCGCAGCTCCGACGCGAAGGGCACCAATGACCATTGGTAGCGCTTGTGCGACAGATGGTAGCGCCTGTGTGCGTGTTCCGGCCCGCGGCGCCGCGAGCCGGACAGCCCCGCCTTCGGTCGCCCCGCCCTCGATCGCGCTGAGACGGGGCAGCGATCAGGCGGATCAGCCCCGCCGCGCTCCGTCGATGTCGAGGACGCCACCGTGACCGTCGAGCCGAGCACCGGCGGGGGCGCGAACGAGGCGAACGAGGTGGGTATGGACCAGGTGTTCGCGGCCGGCGGCGTGATGGGACGGCTGATAGCGGCCAGGGACTGGACCGCCACCGCGTTCGGTCCGCTCCGGGACTGGGGTCCCACCCTGCGGACGGCGGTGAGCATCTGCCTCGAGTCCGGCTTCCCCAAGATGGTCCTGTGGGGGCCGGAGCTCGTCTACATCTACAACGACGCGTATGCAGCCATGATCGGTCACAAGCACCCGGGATGCCTCGGTCGGCCGTTCCGGCAGGTCTGGCCGGAGATCTGGGACACCATGTGCCCGATGTTCGACCAGGTGATGTCCGGCGGCGGCGCCACCTGGTCGCAGGACCAGCTCCTCCTGCTGAACCGGCGCGGATACCTGGAGGAGTGCTACTTCACCTTCTCCTTAAGCCCGATCCGGGATGTCGCGGGCGGCGGTGTGGTCGGCGTCCTGGCGACGGTGCAGGAGATGACCCGGCAGGTGCTCGGCGCCCGGCGTCTCGCCTGTCTGCGCGAGCTCGCCACCGCCACCTCGGACCCGCGCAGTCCGCGGGAGGTGTGCACCCGGGCCGTCGAGGTGCTGGACCGTTACTCCGGGGACGTCCCGTACGGCGTCGTCCTGCTCCGGGACCCGCACGCGCAGCGGCCGGGGCTGCGACCGGTGGCGTCCTGCGGCCTGGCTGGCGACCCCGAGACCCTCGACCGCCCGGAGGGCCGAAGGCAGCGCGATGATGGTTCTTTCGCGCTGCCGGAGGCCCAGGTTCTTGGGGTACTCAGTGCGTTCGGTCGTGACGCTGCCCTCCCCGAGCTGATGGACGCGCTGTCGTCCGGTCAGGCCCGGGTTGTCCATCGGCTGCCCGAACGGCTCCCGCTCCGGCTGACCGGCGGTTGCCGGCCGCCGAACTCGGCGATCGTCGTCCCGCTCGCCGAGGGCTGCGACGGGCTGCCCATCGGCCTGCTGCTCGCCGGGATCAGCGACCAGCTCGCCCTCGGCAGCGACTACCGCGACTTCATCGAGCTGATAGCCGGTCAGATCTCGACCGCGGTGCTGGCGGCGCGAGCCAACGAGGTGGAACGGGCGAGGGCTGCCGACGCCTTCTACCAGGCCCTGCACGACGAGCTCACCGGACTGCCGAACCGCACCGCGCTTCTCGACCAGCTCGGCCAGGCGCTCACCCATGCCCGGTGCCACCAACGTCGCGTCGCCGTCCTCTTCGTCGACCTCGACGGCTTCAAGACGGTGAACGACTCGCTGGGCCACCAGGCCGGCGACGAGCTGCTCCGCGAGGTGGCGGCGCGGCTGCTGCAGACCGTCCGCCCCGGCGACACCGTCGCCCGGTTCTCCGGGGACGAGTTCGCCGTCCTGTGCGGGGACGTCACGTCCACGGCCCCGATCGAGGCGGTCGCCGATCGCATCGTCACCACACTGGCCATACCCAAGACGGCGTGCGGGCGGACCGTCATCGTGACCGCCAGCGTCGGTATCGCTGTGTCCGGGCCGGAGCTGTCCGATTCCGGCGACATCCTGCGCGCCGCCGACATCGCCATGTACGCCGCCAAACGGCAGGGCCGCAGCTGTCGCGTGATCTTCGACGAGGTCATGCGGGCCCAGGCCCTGTGCCGCCTGCGGACCGAGAAGGACCTGCGCCGCGCGCTGGTCACCGACGAGCTGCGGCTGTTCTACCAGCCCGTCATGAACATGGCCGGTGAGCTCACCGGTGTCGAAGCCCTGGTCCGGTGGCAACACCCCGAACGCGGCCTGCTCGAACCCGAGGCGTTCCTCCCCATCGCGGAAGAGACCGGGCTGATCGTTCCGCTCGGCCGCTGGGTCCTGGAAACGGCCTGCCGGGCGGCCGGCACCTGGGCGTCCAGGCTGCCGACCGGCGTGGCACCCCGCATCGCCGTCAACGTCTCGACCTGTCAGCTCGCCGATCCCCGGTTCCTCCCCGAGCTCACCGCGCTACTGGATGCCACCAACGCAGACGACCGCTACGAGCTCGGCCTGGAAATCACCGAGAGCGCACTCGTCGACGACACTTCCGCCGTCGCCGCCACGTTGCACGACCTGTGCGCCCATGGGGTCATCCTGTACGTTGACGACTTCGGTTCCGGCTACTCGTCGCTGAGCCGGCTGCACCGCATCCCCCTCGACGGTCTCAAAATCGACCGGCGGTGCATCGCGAGGATGACCGAGGACCCGGCTGAACACGCTGTCGTCGCGGCTGTCATCGGGCTTGCGCACACGCTCGGTCTCACCGCCATCGCCAAGGGTGTCGAAACGCCCGACCAGCTCGCCGCGCTCCAGGCGCTGCGCTGCGACCTCATCCAGGGCTACCTTCTCGCCCGGCCGCAACCCGACCTGCCCAGCTGGCGACCTGCCATCGTCGAGCGCTGCTGAGTTGTCGGCGCGCACCGCCGTGGCATCGGCTTGTGTCGATCTTATGATGGTGCGGACCGGTGGACCCGCACGGGGACGAACGTCCGGTTGCGTACCGCGTAGACGGTCACCACCGGCGTCAGCGGGTCCCCCCAGGCATCGAAGCCGACGTCACCGGTCGCACCGGGGAAGCGGCCCTGCCCGACGGCGGTGACGATCGCCGCCCTGGTGGCCTCGTCCACGTCGTCGCGGCCGGGAAGGACGCTGCCCGCGGCCCGCAGCAGCGCCCGTGCCGCGTCGTAGGCGTAGGCGGCAACCGGGGGGATCACGTCCACGTCCGGTGACGGCGAAACCGCCGGTGAGGCAGACACGACGACATGACCGCCACCCCCTGCGGGGCTGTCGGCGCCGGAAGCGGCGCGGTCGGGGGCGTTACCGCCGTTGGAGCCGCCAGCGCCAGCGCCAGCACCGGTGCGAGCGCCGCTGCCGGGGCCGCCGCTGTTGGCCCCGTCACCGGTGGGGCCGCCACCGCTGGCGGGACCGCCGATGGGGCTGCCACCCCTGGTGGGGCTGCCGGTGGGACCGCCTGCGGGGCTGTTGCGGCCGGCGGTGGCGCCGTGGCCCGGTTCACTGCTACGCGCGTCATCCCCCCGGTTGCTGTCGCTGCCGTCCTCGTCGGACCACCGGTCGAGGTAGGCCGCAGCGAACTCCCTGGCCTGCGGCAATTCGGACAGGGGTGCGGCAAGGTCGGTGACCAGGTCTCCCTCGGAGGCGCTCTGCGTCCGCCCGGGGTAGTGGGGGTCGAACAACCCGTCGGAACCCAGAACGGACACGGCCGGGCCGTGCTCGGCCAGTTCGTTGCGCAGCTTCGCGGCAAAGGCGTAGCCCGTCGCCACATACACCAGGTCGGGAGCCTCGGTACGCAGGTGCCGGGCCACCTGCTCGACCTCGGATCCGTCGTCGGCGCTGCCGTCGACCCGGTGTGTCCCGGTGACGGTCGCGCCGAGCCGAGAGGCCTCGGCGGCGAAGCGTTCCGCGAGCGAGGTGCCGAAGTCCGGGCCGCCGTCCACCACCGCGATCCGGCTACGGCCCATGACGCGCACGGCGTACTCGGCGGCATAACGGGCCGCCAGCACATCCGTTCCGCTCAGCCGGAAGTAGGTCCGGTACGGCCGGGTCCGGGGGGTCGACGGGGTCGACGGGGTCGACGAGGCGGCGCCGGTCAGTTCGGGCCGGCTGTTGGACGGCGAGACCACCGCGATCCCGGCGGCGTCCAACGTGGGCAGGGCAATCATCGCCACCGTGGAACTCAGCGGCCCGACCACGCCGATCACACTCCGGTCGGCGGCGAGAGCACCCGCGGCCTGAGCGCCGCCGTCCGGCCTGGACAGGTCGTCCTGGACGCTCATCCGGATCTTCCAGCCTGGGATGGTGCCCTGGGAGTTCGCCTCGTCGACCGCGAGGCGAACGGCGTTGCGCACAGCCGTGCCCACGGGCGCGAGGTCGGCGGACAGCGGTGCCATCAGTCCGAGCGTGGCCGTCCGAGTTCGTGGTCCGGGCGGACCGTCCGCCGGCGAACCGGCGGCAAGTTTCACCGCGACGACGGCTGCGATCACCACGATCAGGGCGACCGCAGCGGCAAACACGGCATGTGCGCGCCGCCGTGGCCGGGTCGTGAACGGCCGACCGATCACGACCCGCCTGATCATGTTCCGCCCGATCACGTTCCGGGCAGCGCCTCACCGGGCAGGAGGTCACCGGCCAGCACACCCTCGGCCACGGCACGCATCGTGCGTCGCTGGTTCATCGACGTGCGCTGGATCCAGCGGAAGGCGTCCGGTTCGGTCATACCGTGCTCGGTCTGCAGGACCCCCTTCGCCCTTTCGATGATCTTGCGGGCCTCAAGGCGGCCCTGCAGGTCCTCGACCTCGGCTTCCAGGCTCACGATCTCGGTGAAGCGGCTCATGGCCATTTCGATCGTTGGCAGCAGGTCCTTCTTCTGGAACGGTTTGACGACGTAGGCCATCGCCCCGGCGTCACGGGCCCGCTCCACAAGATCCCGCTGGCTGAACGCGGTCAGGATCACCACCGGCGCGATCCGTTCCTTGGCGATGTGCGCGCCGGCGTCGATCCCGTCCATCCGGGGCATCTTGACGTCGAGGATGACCAGGTCGGGGCGGAGCTTGGAGGCAAGACTGACCGCTACCTCGCCGTCTCCCGCCTCGCCGACCACCTCGTAGCCCTCCTCCTGGAGCATCTCCCGCAGATCGAGACGGATCAAGGCCTCGTCCTCGGCGATCAGCACCCGGCGGGGGGTCGAGGATGGCTGGCTCATCGAGTCGGACTCCTGGGCTCGCAGGGCTAGGATCACACTGTTGACCCGCCGCGATGTGGGGCGGTCGGTCGATCCGCACCTTACCCGGCTACAGTCGTGGAGGAAGCGCTACCTGCATATTGACCGATTCGACAGCAACTTCAAGACCCGAGTCCTCGGGTCTGACTGCCGGCCCCTGTACTCCAACGGCAGAGAGACGGTGCTCAAACCACCGACAGTGTGGGTTCGAATCCCACCGGGGGCACGTACGGCATCTACACGGGGAACCGGAGCCCCGGCGGCTGTTGTGTCGCACCCCGGAGTGATGGCGGCTCCCTGCGCAAGGGTTCCGATCCGTCCGAATTCACCTGCCGGGATTTTGATCATTATGGCTACCTCCTGCGTGTCGGGATGGAGATGGACGGTGAGCTGCGTGACCCCAGGGAGCAGCCAGTGGCCGCCGGAGTATTGATCGCGGAGAGCCTGCGCGTGGGAGCGGTATTGGACAACCTGTCGCTCATCGTCCGGAAGATCCAACGATTGGCGCCAGGGAATGTCACCGCCGACCAACCACCCGTCTGGACGCTGGTCTTCTTCGGCGTCGCTGACACCGAAACCGAGGCCCTGGCCGCTCAACTGAGCGAAGCTCTGGATGCGCCCGGGTGGTACGTGGACCTGCACACCGCCCAGGAAAGCTTCATCGTGTTCCCCGGTCGAGTCATACGCTACCGACGGGGGGATCCGCAGGGGCGCGCCGAAGCCCAGGAATACGGCCGCGCCCACGGCATCCCCGACTCACAACTCGACTGGCCAACCTGACCCTCCAACTGGCGAGAAGATCGCCCAGGGCCTCCGACCCGTGCTCCAAGGGGCCCAGCACGGGTGCGAGCCGCGAGCACCGGAAAATAGCCAAGTAGCCGCCATCCCATGGCGTTCCGACTGGCCAACAAGGCCATCCCGGCAGTTCGGACTGGCCATGTTGATCCGATCCCTGCACACGCTGGTGAAGTCGCCCGGGGCGCGGCGTCGGTCTCTCGGCCGACCCGTTTCCCCGAGCCGCTTCCCGAACCCGGCGGGCGCCTCACAGCGCACCGGGCTCTCCACAGGTCCCTGCGGGACTGACCCGAAAAATAACGTGAGGTGGCAGGAACAATCCAGTGAGCTGGTCGTTGCCGGTGCGGGTTGGTCGCAAGCATGCCGGAGACCATCTCCCGCGCCTGCGGGCTGTGCCGCAGGACGGCTGCCGATATCGCTGGAACAGCCGTGGCCCTGGACAGGAAAGCCGCGATGCGGTACATGTCTGTGCGTGACGGGGGTAGACGAAACACGTGATGATCTGGCGCACCTGCTGGGCCGCTGCGAGACGTGGCTGGAGACGCTCGGAAACCAGGATGACGCCCCGCAGGACGTCAACGAGCTGGCCGCCGATGTCGCCCGCGTGCGCAGCCTTCGCACCCGCGCCCTGTCCACCTTGCTCAACGTCGGCATGCTCGGCCGCCAGTCGGCCGGGAAGAGCTTTCTGATCAGCGGACTGCAGGGCCGCCTGGAGTACTGGCTGGTAGATGACGACGATGACGAGGGCGAGTACACCGGCATACTTCCGTCGTCGGCGAATCCGACCACCGCCTGCCCGTCCACCGTCGTTCCGGTCGGTGACGACCCGTCTGTCAACGCTTCCGGGCGCGGCCTGCTGCGCGTCAAGTTCGACGACTCTGACTGGGTCGAGATAGGCACCGACCTGCCGCCCGCCGTAGCCGCCTCGTACGGCGCGGCCGACGGGAAGGTGACCGACCGCCGCCGCGAGCACATCAACCGCCGGGTCCTGGAGATCGAGGTGCTCATCTCCGATGCCCTCCTGCCGGTCAAGCTGTTCGACCTGCCCGGCTCCGAGTCCCCCGACGGGGACCATGACCTCATCATGCGCGGCGCCTGGGCGGAGGCCGACTGCTTCATCTACGTCACCCAGGCGACATCGGCGCTGACGGTCAACGAGCTCGACCTCATCCGTGACCTGTACGCCCATCACCTGCAGACCGGGAAGCGTGTGCTGTGGGTGCTCACCGGCATCGACCGCGCCACCCAGCGGGAGCACGGCCAGGCCGCGTGGCGCAACGTACAGGCGACGAACAACGACTACCTGCGGACACACTTCGCCGATGCGGGCGGCGGCCTCGCCGCATTCGTCAGCGAAGGATTCCTGCCAGTCTCCGCAGCCTGGGAGGCGAAGGCCGCCGCCGAGGAAGCGAACGGGAACGCGACGAGAAATCTCAGGCAACGCAGCGGGATGGACACACTGCGTGACCGACTGCACCGGCTTGTCGAATCCGGTGCCGGGGACCGTCATCTCGTCCAGGTCGCCGACGAAGCGAGACGGCTGATCCGCCGCCGGCACCGGCCGATCCGGGACATCGTCGACGCCCATCAGGTTTCCGTCGATGAACTGGCCTCTCAGCAAGCCGCGGTCGCCGAGCGGCTGGAGCGTGCGGCGAGTTCCGCGGAAGGCATGCGCGCAGAGCTGGCCGACGAGCTGGAACGCGCTATCCGTGTCGGGCAGCGTCCGTTCGCGGATCTGCCGCAGGAACTGCACTGCGGGCTCGACCAGCTGATCGACGAGGGGAAGCTGGACGCCGAGCACGTCCACGAGATCGACGTCCGCCAGGTTCAGATCTACACGCAGTGGATGGTCGGCCCCGACGGCCCGGCTACCGTCTGGCAGCGTCAGCTGGAACAGCTCGACGCCAAGGGCCGCACCTTGCTGCGGCTGGCTCTGGGGGACGACGCCACCGGCTCCCAGCTCGTCTCCCCGGAACCGCTCGACAGCCGTCTTCCGCCCCCGCCCGCGGACGCGCGGGGAGTCATGTCCGTCTACAGCCTCGTGCAGATCGCCGCCGGAACGGTCGGCGTAGCCGGTCCCTTCGTAGGCGGAGCAGCCGCGCTGATGACCAGCCTCAGCCTCGCCTCCATCGCGCTTCCGGTCGGTGCCGCCGTCGCGGCTGCAATCGGCATCGCCAAGATCACGGAGGTGCTCAAGGAACGGGAGTCAGTGATCAAGAAGGCCCGCAGCGAGCGCAAGCGGATGATCGACGAGCAGGCGAAGCAGGCTCGGGAGGATTTCGTCGATGCGGCCCGGAGCCAGGGACAGATGCTGATCGATGCGGTCGAGGAGCACCTCGAACAGCACCGGGCCCGGCTCCATGCGACCCTGGCTCAGATCATGGATCGCATCGACGCCGAGGACACCGTCGCCAGCCGTGAGCTGGTCGCCAGGCTGGCCCCCGTCGAGCAGACTGGTCGCGAGATCGTAGCGGAACTGCGGGATCTGGCCGACCGGCCGTAAGACGGTTCCGCCAGGGCGACCGCGTTCCTGGGGCATCGTCCGACATGCCCATGGAGTGTTCCTGCTTTTCTGGACACCGAATTAGGCTGCCAGTTGGCTGAGTTGTCTATATCATAGGCCGATGGCAAGGCCATCCCCTACGGCGTCTACGACATCGCCGACAACAGCGCCTGAGTATCGGTCGGGATGACCACGACATCTCCGTGTTCGCGGTCGCCACCATCACCACATGGTGGAACACGATGGGGAAGAAGAAATACCCCACGGCGAGGAGACTGCTCATCACCGCCGATGGTGGCGGCTCCAATGGCCACCGACCCTGGCTATGAAAGCATGAACTCGCCAGGCTTGCCGCTGCCACCGGTCTGGAGATCACCGTCCGCCGCTATCCGCCTGGAACCAGTAAATGGAACAAGATAGAGCACAGGCTGTTCTCCCGCATCACCCTCAACTGGCGCAGACGGCCACTGACCAGCCATCAACCCGGCAAAAGAATAGCTTCTTCCATTATGGGTCCTAAACGCTCACCTCAGACGGTATGCGGGGCCTACCCATCGGACGAGTGATGGGGCGGGTGCGACTCTAATCCACGGCCGATGGATTACGAGTACCGCACTCGATGCGCCGGGGTCAGGCCGGAGGTCAGGCGAGCAGTGCGCGGCCGAGGTGGTCGGAGGAGTCCCGGACACCCGGCAGGACGAAGAAGTAACCGCCGCCGGTAGGGCTGATGTAGTCGACCAGCGGCTCGTCGATGAGCCGGGTCTGCGTCACCTCGAACTGCCGGGCCACGTCCTGCTGGTAGCAGCAGAAGACCAGGCCCATGTCCAGGTTGCCGTTGCTGTCGATGCCCCGGTCGTAGTTGTAGCCGCGACGCAGGATGCGGGAGCTGTCCGTGGCCGGCGTGCGGGGATTGGACAGCCGGATGTGCGCGTCGAGCGGGATGGCGTTGCCCTCGGGGTCGTGGGCGTAGCCCGGTATGTCGGTTTCCGCGGTGCCGTCCAGCGGGGCTCCGGTGTCCCGGCGCCGGCCGATCATCGTCTCCTGCTCGTTGAGCGAAACCCGGTCCCAGAACTCCACCAGCATGCGGATGGTACGGATGACCTGGTAGGAGCCACCTTCGGCCCACGCGGGCTCGTCGCCGCCGTGCACCCAGACCAGCCGGTCCATCTCGGCGGCGTCGGTCACGTCCGGGTTGGCGGTGCCGTCTTTGAAGCCGAGCAGGTTGCGCTGGGCTCCTGACGGCCGGGGCGGGTTCTGGAAGCCGTCGACGCGCCAGCGCAGCTGCATGCCGCCGCGGGTGTGGCGGGCGATGTCACGCAGCGCGTGCAGCACCGTGTCGCGGTTGTGCGCACACAGCTGCAGGCTGAGGTCGCCATGACAGTGCGCCGGGTCCAGAGCGTCGTTGGGGAACGTACGCATCGGGGTGAGTCGCCGCGGCTTGCGTTCGGCCAGGCCGAACCGGCTGTCGAACAGGGACGCGCCCACCCCGACGGTGACGGTCAGCGCGTCGGGGGACACCGTGGGACCGACGATACCGCTGTCGGACGGCGGGGCGGTCGTGCCGAGATCGACCGGGATGCCGCCGGAGGTCAGGAAGCGTGCACGTTCGGTGATTGTTGTAAGCAGCTCGGCCAGCCCGGCGCGGTCCGTGGCGATCACGTCGAAGGAGGCGAACATCGCTGCCGCCGGTGGTGGCGTGAGGATCCCGGCCTGGTGGGCTCCGTGAAAGCCGACCGTCTGGCCCGGGTCCTTGCCGCTCTTGCCGTCCTGGTCGTCACCGGTGGTGGCGGCCAGTGCCGTACCCCCGGCACCCGCGGCGGCGCCCGTGGCCAACGCCCCGGCAAGGAAGGACCTGCGTCCAAGCACGGCGCCGGGAAGGCCGGCGCGGCGCCGGGGGGTCACCCGGCCGCTGTGCTCCGCCTGCTGCCGACGCCCCGAGGGCGCGGACGCCCCAGAGGCCTCGAGCGATGCGGAGGCCTTGGACGGCTCGGATGATTCGGGTGTTTCGGTCATCGGCGGTGCTCCGGAAGGTCGGGGATGTCGCGGTCGCGGTAGGGGAGGTCGGGCCGGTTCGTCCAGTCCGTCCGGTTCATCCGGTGCTTCTGATCTCCAAGACGTCGGGGATGGGCGCGAGGGTCTCCAGCAGCCCCCCGAGACTGCCGTTCAACCGCTGCCGGTCGGCGAGGGGGAGACGGTCGGGGGCGATCCAGGTTCCGGCCGGGTTGCCGATCTGGCGCAGGAGCGTCGCGAAGGCGTCCAGGCGGCGCTCGGCCGCCGCCAGCGCGTCCGGTGCCCGTGTCGTGAGCAGGGGAGAAATGATTTCGAGAAGCTCGCGGGTGCCGTCGGTGTTTGCGCTCGCGGTGGCCAGCACGCTGCCACTGCCCTGGTCGGTGGAGCCGGTGAGCTGGAACTGCAGGGTGTTCTCGAGGATTTCATGGGTGCGCAGGGCCAGGTCGTTCGGATCGAACTCCTGGGTCGGGAAAGCCTTGCCCAGCTCGGCGACGTCGGTGGCCAGCCGTGCCGCCAGCGGCTTGAGCGAGTCCGCGCTCTCGCCGTGCCACAGCCCGTACTCGATGCGGTGGAAGCCGGTGAAGTCCTCGTCGGCGACGCCGCCGGGCAGGCCGTCGGGCCGCCCGTTGATCGCGGCGTCGGAGTCGCCGAACGTGCCGTACGCGGCGCCGAGGCGTTCGTAGTCGAGATGGGCCGTGAGCCAGTCGCGGCGGGCCGCGTCGAGGTCGCCGGCCTCCACGTCCGCGCGCACCGTGTCAGTGTTGCGCTGCAACGTGACCAGGCCGGCGGTGACGAACGCCCGGTAGGCGTCCACCGGCGCGCTTATGATCTCCTCCGTCACCGGGATGATCGCCTGGCCGCCGGCGCTCGAGCCGGCCACCTGCCGGCTCGCCGAGACGATGGGCGGGTCGCTGTCGGGCAGGCACTGCCAGGCGTAGGTGCCGCCGCCGACGGTCGCCGACAGGTCCCGGCTGGTGCCCGGTGCGAGCAGCTCGATCTCGGCATGGATCGCCCCGCTCGCAGGGTCGATGAGGCGGACCTCCGCACTCTGGCCGCCGGTGTTACGGACGGTGAAGGTCTGCCGGCCGGGTTGCGGCGCGTCCCAGCCGGCGGCGCAGGAGCCGGCGGCCACTTCGATCGTTGTCCCGTGGACGTCGTCGGACGGGCCGAGCGCGAGGATCGCGGTGCCGGCGGCGATGGCCGGCACCGCGACCAGGGTCACCGGAAGCACCCAGCGGGGTACTGCCCGAGGTGCCCGCCCCACCCCGCCGGGCACCGGCTCGCCCGGGACCGGCCCTAGCTCCGCCTCCGCCGCAGCCTCTCCCTCCGCCTCCGCCTCGGTCGCTCCGGCCGCCTCGACTGTCGAGACGCTCGGCGGCGTCTGGCCGGCCGGGGCGGCGGGGCGGGCACCCCGGACGAACAGCGCCAGCACCGGGACCAGATAGGCGAGGTAGCCGACGACCTGGAGCACGGTCATCCGCGGGGTGAGGTTGAGGATGCCTTCGGTGAGCCTGGAGTACCAGGCGCTCGGGCCGACGGTGGCGGTCAGGTCGAACGCCGTGGTCTCGTTACCCGGTAGGAGGTTGCTTTCTTGCAGGTCGTGCAGGCCGTAACCGGTGACGCCGGCCGCAATCACGATCAGCCCGATGCCGGTGATCGTGAAGAACCTCGCCAGGTCGATCTTCAGAGTCTGGTGATACATGGCGAAGCACGCGGCGGCGGCAAGAGCGATCCCGGCGGTGGCGCCGACCAGCGGTCCGACCGACTCGTCCGCGCCTCGGGTGGTCGTCCAGACGAACAGGGAGGTCTCCAGACCCTCCCGGGCAACCGCCAGGAACGCGGTGAGGATCAACACGCCCGGCCCGAGCGCCAGCGCGGCCGTGACCCTGCCCTTGATCTCACCGGACAGGGCCCGCGCCGACCGTCGCATCCAGAAGACCATCGCGGTGACGAAGCCGACCGCCACCAGGCTCAGCACGCCGCTGAACGCCTCCTGGGCCGCGGTCGACATCGAGGCGGCCGCGAAGGTGAGGACCGCGCCGAAGCTCGCCGAGAGCGCGACGGCGGCGAGTACCCCCGTCCAGATCTGGGGAAGGCGGGCGCGCTGGTCGGCGCGCACGAGCGTGGCGACCAGGATCGCAACGATCAGACTTGCCTCGAAACCCTCGCGTAACCCGATGAGCAGGTTCGGAACAAGGTCGGCCCACACGTCCGCTACCTCCGCTATAGCCGTATCGTCACCGTTCGCCTAGGGGAAGGTATCAGAAGAACAAGTAAGGCTCACCTAATTGAATGTCCGTGCCATCACGGTAGGTGGGCAGGTACGACAGTCCCCGGACGCCGATCGACGAGCTGTGCGCGCGGCGCGAGTACGGCGCGGGCGCTGCCGAGAGGGCCGAAGGTGGTGCGATCATGTTTCTCGAGTCCGGCTTTCCTGCCGGATCCGGGAGGTTCGGGAGGCCGGAAGTCCTGCGGCCGCTGGAGGCCGCAGGCCCAGCTCCCGGGGGCAGAGATCATCACCACAGTGGCGGTTCCTGGGCCTCTCGGCCCCGGCCGACGGTCTACTTTTCAGGAGATAGATCGACACTACGGATATCTGCTGGGGGCAAGCATGACCGCCAGAGCCCTGCGCCGTGCCTGGGTCCTCACCGCTACCGGGGCGCTCGCCACGCTTCTCGGTGCGGCTCCTGCCAGCGCGTCCTTCTCCTTCCCCGCCGGTGCCGAAACCAGTGCCGAGACCGGTGCCGAGACCGGTGTCGACACGAGCGCCACCGAGATCTTCCGCGCTGCCGCGGGTCTTTCCATCGGTGCTCTCTCCGGTGCCACGAACGCCATCTCCTTCGCGACCAACGCCAGTACCGGCACTGTCGCGGATACCGGCGCCACCGGTTTCGGTGCCGGTGCGAATACCGGCGCCGGTGCGAATACCGGTGCGGGCGAGGACAGCGCCGAGAGCATATCCAGCGCTGCCGCGAACCTTTCCTACAGCGCGCTGTCCCAGGCGGCGGACGCGCTGTCGCGCGCGTCGGTCGCCGTTTCCGGAGCCGCGGGTGCATATCCGCCCGGTGCCGGAGCCTGATGTTGCAGACGGTGTCCATGCCTGTGTGAAGGTCCGTGGTGGTGTCCCATGCCCGTGTGAGGTCTCCACGAGGGCATGGAGCTGTCGTGGGCTCGTCGTCACGTGCGTGCCGTCATCAGAGGAGGCCTTGGTCCGGCCGGAGTCTCCGACAACCCGTGCACCCACAGAACCGCACAGCTGGCAGCATCTGCCCAGCCGTGCCCTGCTCCGCGCCACCCGCCGTGCATTCCGCCGTGCATTCCGGCTGTCCGATCCCGCCGGACAGCCCGGTAGGCGACAGGCGAGATCCCTCGCATGGCGGACCATGAGTGAGCCATTGGAAGCATCGGGGGATGGTGCGGCCGGTGTGACGGCCGTGGCATGCGCCTGCGGCTGTTGGCGAGCGCCGAGACCCACGTCCAGCCGTGGCGGGCGCTGCCGCTGTGGTCACCGGGTCACTGGTGATCGCCAGGGCGGACGGCGAGCCTGCGGCGCTCGCCTCCACCTTGTTGGCCGGAATGTGGGAACACCTGTCCGTGAACGACGTCGACTAGGCTCCTCCACCTTGGGTGAGGGGTTGGGCTGCCCCGCGAACGAAGCGACCCGGGACTCTCACGGGTCCATTTTCTGTAGGAAGTTGCGCAGGTCGTCGGCGTGTTCCTCCTCCTGTTCCAGAATTCCCTCGAACATGCGGCGGGTGGTCGGATCATCGTCGCCGAGCCAGTTGATGATCTCCGTGTAGGAGGCGATCGCGATGCGTTCCGCGACGAGATCCTCCCGTACCATTTCCAGCAGGCTGTGGCTGGCGTCGTACTGGGAGTGGGAGCGCGTGGTCAGTGTCTGCGGGTTGAAGTCGGGTTCGCCGCCGAGCTGCGTGATGCGGGCGGCTATCCGGTCGGCGTGGGCCTGCTCGTCCGCCGCGTGTTCGGCGAACTCGGGAGCCACCTGGGCGGAGGCGAGGCCCTGTGCGGTGAAGTAGTGCCGCTTGTACCGCAGGACGCACACCAGCTCGGTGGCCAACGCCTGGTTGCACACGTCGAGGACCCGGTGCAGATCGGCGCCGTAGGCGTCCGTCACCGGACCTTTGTCGATCTCCTCGCGGGCGTGTTCCCGCAGGGTCGTCACATCGATCAGGAAGTCCGTCATCACCGCTCCTTCACACGACAGGTTGCTGTCCGTCCTGTCCACGGCACGCGGTGCTGACACCAGCGGAGCCCGATTGGATGCGACTGCCGTCGCACGCCGGGAACGCAGGCGTCGGGAACGAGACGCCGAAGCGGGACGCCGGAGCCGGACGTCCGCTCTCACACCTGAGGTCATGCTGCGGCTACCATGGCAGTCATGCCGCCGTGGCTGTGGTGGTTGGTGATCGCCGGGATTCTTGGTGTGGGCGAAATGCTCACGCTTTCCCTCCTCCTTGGGATGACCGCGCTCGCGGCGCTCACGGCGTGCATCGTCG
This sequence comes from Protofrankia symbiont of Coriaria ruscifolia, assembly GCF_900634745.1. NCBI lineage: Bacteria > Bacillati > Actinomycetota > Actinomycetes > Frankiales > Frankiaceae > Protofrankia > Protofrankia symbiont of Coriaria ruscifolia. The sequence continues at coordinate 16,701 of NZ_CAAAFR010000101.1, read as the reverse complement.
CCGGGGTTGGCGGTGGTCTCGTCGTCCAGCTCATGGCGTTTGTCGCAGCCTCCGGCGTGCTCCTGCTGGGGTTGCGGCCGGTTGCGCGCCGTCACCTGCACCAGTCGCCGGACGTCGCGACCGGCACCGACGCGCTGATCGGTATGACCGGTGTCGTGCTGGAACCCGTCAACGGGGGCGGCCGCGTCAGGATCCGCGGCGAGGTGTGGTCGGCCCGCGCGACGATCGACGGAGAGATCCTCGAGCCGGGCACGAGCGTGCGCGTGCTACGCATCGACGGCGCCACGGCCGTCGTCCACCCCGCGCAGGTGTAGCGGGCTTAAGACCGGGAGGCGTTGATGGCCGGGCTGATCGCCACCGCGGTTGTCGTGCTGGTGCTGGTGGTGTTCCTGGCCCGAGCGGTGCGGGTCGTTCCGCAGGCCCGGGCGATCGTGGTCGAGCGGCTGGGCCGTTACCACCGGACCCTCACCCCCGGCCTTGCCATCGTCATCCCCGTCGTGGACCGGATCCGGGAACGCGTCGACCTGCGCGAGCAGGTGGTGACGTTCCCGCCCCGTCCGGTGATCACCGAGGACAACCTCGTCGTGGGCATCGACACGGTGATCTACTTCCAGGTCACCGATCCGCGCGCGTCCACCTACGAGATCGCTGACGTCATCAGTGCGATCGAGCAGCTCACCGTCACGACGTTGCGCAACGTGATCGGCAGTTTGAACCTCGAGCAGACCCTGACGTCCCGCGATGAGATCAACACCAGGTTGCGCGGTGTGCTCGACGAGGCGACCGGCAAGTGGGGCATCCGGGTCAACCGGGTGGAGCTCAAGGCCATTGAGCCGCCGCCGTCGATCCAGGACTCGATGGAGAAGCAGATGCGCGCCGAGCGGGACCGCCGGGCGGCGATCCTGTCGGCGGAGGGCGTCAAACAGAGTGAGATCCTGCGCGCCGAGGGCGCGAAACAGGCCGCGATCCTGCGGGCCGAGGGTGAGCGGGAAGCGAAGATCCTCTCCGCGCAGGGTGAGGCCGAGGCCATCGCCACGGTGTTCCGGGCGATCCATGACGGTAACCCCGACCAGAAGCTCCTCGCCTACCAGTACCTGCAGATCCTGCCGCGCATCGCCGAAGGTGACGCGAACAAGGTGTGGATCGTCCCCAGCGACCTGACCAGGGCGTTCGGGGGACTCGCCGCCTTCGGTGGCCTTGCCGACCGGCCGGATAGGCCGGATAGGCCGGAACGGGCGAATGGCGGGGACGGCGGGGAGGCACGCTGACGGTGCCCGTCCGCGCGATGTGCAGGCTCCCGCTGAGACCACAGGCCCTCGCTGAAACTGGGAGCAAGGCCACAGCGGTGGTTGCAAGGCCTCGACGTCCGGCAAGGGTCCGTGACCGCCGGATACGATCTAGGTTGTCGAGCTGGTCGCAGAAGCAGTTCCTGACCGCAGCGGATGGTCGGCTCGCCCGGTTCGGGAGCTGACGGCGGAGACGATCGAGCTGCGTCGCGGCCCCGGCGCGGCTACTGGACCTCGAGCGCCTGCGACAAACGTTGTGGGCGTCCTATGTTGACAAAGGATGTACATGACGTTCACCGAGCAGCCGACCATCACCGACGCGGACGACCTGTGCGTCGCGACGATCCGCACACTGTGTATGGACGCCGTGCAGGCCGCCGCGTCCGGGCATCCGGGCACCCCGATGGCCATGGCGCCGGTGACCTACACCCTGTGGCAGGAGTTCCTGCGGTTCGACCCCGACGATCCCATCTGGCCCAACCGTGACCGTTTCGTGCTGTCGGCGGGGCACGCGTCGACGTTGCTGTACGCGATGCTGCACCTGGCCCGGGTCAAGGCGGTCAACCCCGCCTACGAGACACTCGGCCAGCTGTCGGTCACCCTCGATGACATCAGACGGTTCCGGCAGCTGGACGGGAAGTGCCCCGGCCATCCGGAGTACCGCTGGACGTCGGGGGTGGAGGCGACCACGGGGCCGCTGGGCACGGGCGCGGCGACATCGGTGGGCATGGCCATCGCCGCACGCTGGATGGGGGCGCGGTTCAACCGGCCCGGCTTCGACATGTTCGACTACGATGTGTACGCACTGTGTGGTGATGGTGACCTCATGGAGGGGATCGCGGCCGAGGCGGCGTCGCTGGCCGGTCATCTGCGGCTGGCCAACCTGTGCTGGATCTACGACAACAACCACATCAGCATCGAGGGCAGCACCGACCTGGCGTTCACCGAGGACGTGGCCACCCGGTTCATCGGCTACGGGTGGAACGTCGCCCGCGTCGGCGACGCGAACGACCGGACGACCCTGGGCCGTGCGTTCGAGACGTTCCGCCGCGAACAGCACCGCCCGACCCTCGTCATCGTCGACAGCCGTATCGCGTTCGGCGCCCCCACCAAACAGGGCACTGCGGCGGCGCACGGGGAGCCACTGGGGGAGGAGGAGATCCGGGCGACGAAACGGTTCTACGGCTGGCCGCAGGACGCGCACTTCCTCGTCCCCGAGGGGGTGTACGAGCATTTCGCCGCCGGTGTCGGAAAGCGGGGCCGGGCCGAGCGGGACACCTGGATGGCCCTGTTCGACCGCTACCGCAGCTCGTATCCCGACCTTGCCGACCACCTGTACCGGATGCAGCACCGGCAGTTGCCCGACGGCTGGGACGCCGACATTCCCGAGTTCCCCGCCGACGACAAGGGCCTGGCCACGCGGGACTCCTCCGGCCGGGTCCTCAACGCCGTCGCCGGCAACGTGCCCTGGCTGGTCGGCGGTTCTGCCGATCTTGCTCCGTCCACGAAGACACGGTTGACCTTCGAGGGAGCCGGGGACTTCCAGGCCGGCGAGCCGGGCGGGCGCAACCTGCACCTCGGCGTCCGCGAGCACGCCTCGGCCGCGGTGGCCAACGGGCTGTCCCTGTGCAAGGTGCGGCCGCTGTGGTCGACCTTTCTGATCTTCTCCGACTTCGCTCGTGGAGCCCTGCGACTGTCCGCGCTGATGGAGATCCCCGTCATCCACGTGTTCACCCACGACTCCATCGGGGTCGGGGAGGACGGGCCGACGCACCAGCCGGTCGAGCAGCTCGCCTCGCTGCGGGCCATCCCCGGCCTGCTGGTGATCCGTCCCTGCGACGCCAACGAGGTTGCGCAGGCGTGGCGGGTCGTCATGGGTCTGCGGCGGGAGCCGGCCGCGCTCATCCTGAGCCGACAGGCGTTGCCGACGCTGGACCGGACCCGTTACGCTGCCGCGTCCGGGCTTGCCCGTGGGGGCTACGTCCTCGCCGATGCCCCCGACGGCGATCCCGAGATGATCCTGATCGGCACCGGCAGTGAGGTGCACCTGGCCCTGGCCGCCTACGAGGAGCTGACCGCGCAGGGTGTGCGCGCCCGCGTGGTCAGTCTGCCGTGCTGGGAGCTGTTCGACCGGCAACCCGCGCAGTACCGCGACCAGGTGCTGCCACCGTCGGTCCGCGCGCGCGTCGTGGTCGAACAGGCCTCCACGCTCGGATGGGAACGGTACGCGGGCACCGACGGGGCGATCATCGGTATGCAGACCTTCGGCGCGTCCGCCCCGCTACGGGCGTTGCAGACCAAGTTCGGGTTCACCCCGCAGGCGGTCGTCAGCGTCGCCAAGCAGTGCCTTGCCGCCGTCCACACGTTCCGCGATCCGGCGTAGACCTCAGGGCCACGAGCGCGAAAAGCATGATTGCGTTTCCGGTGGCCTGCTGGCCACCGGGGCAGGCCGCGCTGGGAGCCGGTCAGATGGTTGACGAGTCGCCCCTGACCGGCTCCGGGCGTTTCCTCGATCACTTCTTGTCGATCACTTCTTGTCGATCATTGTTGTGGTTCGTGCGTCGGCTTGACCTGGCCATGCGCAACTGGGAGTGTGAGTGAACCCCATGGTTGGGGGGTGTTGGAGCTAGCTGGCACAGAGGTTCTACAGGGGTAGACGTGGTGGGTACTGGTAGAATTTTGCGTTTCGACGGAATTCGTGGCTATGGTTTTATAGCACCTGACGCCGGTGGCGACGATATTTTCATGCACGCGAACGATCTTCAGGACGAGAAACACCTGTTCCAGCCCGGAACGCTGGTGGAGTTCGAGGCGGAGGAGAGTGACAGGGGCCCGAAGGCGTCGGTTGTCCGCCTTGTCCGTCGGGTTCCGGCCCGCCCGTTGCTGTCGCATTCCGAAAGCACGAACGTCGGGCGCCCGGGTACTGACGACGACGAGATGTGCGACGTCCTCACTATCGGGGAGTTCCGGCACCTGCTGACAGAGACGCTTATCGAATCGGTACCGACTCTGACCGGCAGTCAAATACACCAGATACGGCAGCGGCTCACCAGCCTCGCGCAGGCGCGTGGCTGGGTCGAATCCTGATCGGTTCGAACGGCGCTGGTACCGGCGAAGGCGGGGATCTCCCGCTTCGCGGTGATCCCTGTGCGCTACTGACCACATCGATCTCGATCCATATGGGTGTTCCGGCCGCAACGGCCCACCGGCGCCGCCCTGCCGGGATCCTGAAGCTGCCCGCCGGGGAAGGGAAGGCGGGATACCCCGTGGACGGATATCCGTGGACGCGGGCCCGTGCGGGACCGGATCGCACAGTGGTAGAGGGACACGGTGGTAGAGGAACACGGTGGCAGAGAAAAATGTCGTTGCCGGTCTGTGCCGGGTGCTTCACGATACGCACCGGAGGACCCCGGCAATGGTGCGCAGCCCTGCCACGCTGCGGCTTACCGGTGTTGTCCTGGCAGCTGCCCTGAGACGGCTTGTGCAAATGATACGCAGGGTAAGCATTTTGCGCCGACATGCCGAGAAAACTGCTACTTGCGACTACCGAAAGTAGTTCGCTACGTTGGCCGAGTTCTCAACGGCACCGGACCACACGCCGAGTTCTGTCCATGGTCCGGCGTCTCCAACTAGTAATCGCCAGGACAGAAGCGGGGGACCCACCTTCCTTCCGCCGGATGTCGCCACCGCGGCGCCGTCCTTGGGGTGAAGTCGGCTGCGCGTTCCCGCGCGCCGACCGGGCTTCCCGGCCCGAACCCGACAGCTAACCTCGCAGGCGTATGGGAAGGATCATCGTTGCCTGCATATCAGGTGAATTCAGGTTCGGCTGCCGTAAAACATCCCAGGCGGGGTCGTCATCGTGCGCGGACGACCCGGTCCACCTTTGGCCGGATATCGGCACGTACGGCGGTTGCCGCCGCGGCCACCGGAACCGTGGCCCTCTCCGGTCTGGCCGCCCCGGCCTGGGCGAACGACCGGGGGCTGGAGGCCAACGGGGTCAACGGGGTCAACGGGGTCAACGGGGTCAACGGGACAGGCTTGACCGACGCCGCCACGACCACTGTGGCCGGTGTCCGACCGGCCACCTTCGCGATCACTCCGGCCACCTGGTCGGCGACCTCGTCGCCGACTGCCGCCACGGGGGCGGCGTCGGCGCAACCGGTGAGTTTTTCGACGTCCTCCAGCAGCTTCGGGGCGAAGGTCGTCTATCTGGCGTCGAAGCAGGCTGGCAAGCCGTACGTGTGGGGTGCCGAGGGCCCGCGGGCATTTGACTGCTCCGGCCTCGTCCGCTACATCTACAAACAGCTCGGCCGCAGTATTCCGCGGGTGTCCAATGCCCAGTACGGTGCCTCCCAGAAAATACCGAAGAACGCCAAGCAGCCCGGTGACCTCATCTTCTTCGGTCGGCCGGGAAGTATCCATCACGTGGGGATCTACGCGGGGAACGGAATGATGTGGGCCGCCCCGCACAGCGGAGCCGTGGTCAGGCTCCAGAAGGTCTACACCAACAACTACCTGGTCGGTCGTATCAGGTGAGACCGCTGCCCCGGGTGAGCAGTCCCGGGCATTTTATCACCCCGAACCGGTAGCGCAGGGAATTGCGAACCGGTAACGCCGTGAATTGTTTTTCTGTCGGTATCAGGCAGCCATTTCCTGAGCCCCGCACGAGTCCTGTAGCGGACGTCGAGAAAGCACGTCATCTGCGGTTCGCATGGCCCGAAATAATGGCCTGAACGAATGGTTCGCATGGCCTGAACAGTTGGCCTGAACGGTGCCTGACCGCCGTCCGGAACAAGGCTGGACGATCCTGGTGACGGCGTGCTCGACGCTGGAAACGGTGTACCAGTACCGCTACCAGAAGAAACAGTACGGGCCACTTCAATGATACCTTTAGGTGAGATGTCTGAGTATGGCCAAAGGAAGGCACAGGAAGCAGAGCCGGTGCACTGGCGCCGCATTAGCAACCACTGTCGGGCTCATCGGAACAGCGGCTGGAATGGTGCTGACCGCGGCCCCGGCCGGCGCGAGTCCGGCGTCCGCTTCCGCCATCGTTCCCGACGCGACCATCGCCCGTGTCGGCATGAACGCGGGACTGCCCAGCTGCCAGGGGGTGCCGCTGAGCACCTGGGTGGCGGTGGCTCTCGCGGAGTCCGGGGGCAACGCCAACGCGCGTAACCCGCGCGGCGAGGACTCCCGCGGACTCTGGCAGATCAACGTGCGGGCCCACGCGAGCTGGCTGGCGGGCCGGAACCTGTTCGATCCCGCCACCAACGCGTTGGCGGCGAAGAAGGTGTGTGAAAGCCAGGGTGTGCGTGCGTGGGGTGCCTACACCAACGGTTCCTACCGCCGCTATCTGACGCGGGGTAATGCCGCCGCGGCCGCTGTGAGCGTCCACCCGACGACCACACGGGTATCACGACCGAGCACTCCGGTCCCGCCTGTCGCCGGGATCCACTACACCAACAAGGACTGTTCGGCCCCATTGTCCGGTGGTCAGCCCGGTGTGGCCATAAGAAACGGAAGTCGCCTGCGTACCGAGGTCGTCAGGATACAGCGACGGTTGGCCGACCTCGGATATTCTCTTGCCGTCGACGGGAAATTCGGCCCGCAGACCACCAGGGTGGTGAAGGAATACCAGCGACAGCACGGACTTGCAGTTGACGGTATAGTCGGCGCACGCACTCACGCCCGGCTGTTCCCGTGCGGCTGACGGTTTCGTGTGATTGACAATATGTGATTGACAATGTGGAATTGGAAATTCCGTTGTCCGTGGCCGACCCGTCGTCTGCTCCGGCCCGGCTGACCGGCCGGTCAGCCGGGCCGGAGCAGACGGACAACGGGCACACTGTGTGCCGGCAGGTTTCGCTCGGTTCCCCGGTGGAAGACGAGCGAGTATGCCGCGGCTACGATCAACAGGCTGGGTGCCTCGCCTCGCCCCGCTGTTGGTGCTCATGGCCGTGGTCGCTCTACATCTGGCCGGTCACGGGAGGTATATAGTTCTTACGCTGACGGTTGTCAGCCCGATGCTCGCCGCCATCCTCACCGGCCCTCGGATAACCACGGTCTATGCGTTGGCGGCGCTGTTACTGGCCAGCCTGCTCGGAGTTCGCACGGATCTTTACAACGGCGACTATGGTGGCGGTCCGGCAGCTCAGGCGATCCGTCTGGCCGGTGTCGCGGTGGGAGGCGTCATCGCGGTCGTGGCCAGCCACGACCGGACCCGGCGTGAGACGAAGCTGAGAGAGATAACCCGGGTGGCGGAGGTGGCACAGCGCGCCATCCTCAGCGCTGTGCCGGCCTCGTCCGGCGGGCTCCGTCTGGCAGCGAGCTATGAGAGTGCTGCGGCGGAGGCGAGTGTCGGTGGCGACCTGTACGAGGTCGTCAACAGTATGTGGGGTACGCGGATACTGGTCGGTGACGTGCGCGGCAAGGGCCTCGACGCCATCCAGATCGCCAGCCGGGTGCTCGGCTGTTTCCGAGTGGTCGCTCGTAACACCGATGACCCCGCCGGTGTCGTGGCCGCTCTCGACGGGGAAGTCGTCGAGGTCGCAGGCCCGGAGGACTTCGTCACCGCCGTCTTCGCCCAGATCGACCAGGGCCGGCTCCTGATGGTCAACGCAGGTCACCCCGATCCGGTCCTGCTCCGCAACGGTGTCCCGCGCCTGGTACCGGTCGCCGTCCGCCAGCCGCCCCTCGGTCTGGGGACCGACGGTGCCGCCATCGCCAGGCACCAGCTGGAGCGGGGCGACCGGCTGCTGTTCTACACCGACGGTCTCACCGAGGCGCGTAATCCCGGCAACGGCGAGTTCTTCCCCCTCATCCCCGCTGTTGAGTCCGCTTTGCGGCAGGCCTCTCTCGATGACTGCCTGGTGACGCTCGTGCGCGAACTGCGGCGCTGGACCACCTCGTCGCTGAACGACGACGTCGCCCTGCTGGTCGCGGAGGTTGTATCCGAGCACGAGGACGCTGCCGGCGGCGGCGAGGCGGAGGGGGATGTCAGCCCATCGAGCGCACGTACCCGGGCACACGTACCCGCCGCTGCCCACGCCCGGCCGGGCACCGGTCCAGTTCCAGGTTCCCGGCCGGGCGTGAGCGAGGCGACGTCGACTTAGGTGAGCGCCAGTTCCTGGGGGACGACGATGACGTCGACGAGTGCGCCGCGCCGCCACACGGTCAGCTCGAGCGGACGTCCGATGGTCTCCTCGGTCATCAGTCGCTGCAGGTCCCCGGGGGCGGCGACCGGCTGCCCGGCGACGGAGAGCACCAGGTCGTCAGCGAACAGGCCGGCGCGACCGGCTGGGCTGTTCACGACGACCTCGGCCAGTCGCACGCCGTGTCGCCGGCCGAACCGTTCGGCCAGATGCGGTGGCAGCGGCGCCCCGGTGCTGGCAACCCCCAGATAGGCACGTCGCACCCGGCCGTCACGCATGAGCGCGGCGAGAATGCGACGGGTGGTGGCGTTGACCGGGACGGCGAGCCCGAGCCCGATCCCGGCGACGGCGGTGTTCACGCCGACGACGTGGCAGTCAGCGGTGACCAGCGCACCTCCGGAGTTACCAGGGTTGAGCGCTGCGTCCGTCTGGATCACTTCGTCGATGACGCGGACGGTGGCGCCGGCCCGGGTGGGAAGCGACCGGCCGAGCGCGCTGACGACTCCCGCGGTGACACTGCCGGTCAGGCCCAAGGGATTTCCCACCGCGACGACAAGCTGACCAACGGCGAGCGTGGCGGCGTCACCGAGTGCCGCCGGTGGTGGCGTGCTGCCGCGGGCGCGCAGAACCGCGAGGTCGGAGAGCGGATCGGCGCCGATCACGTCCACGTCGGTGTGGGTGCCGTCGGCGAACTCGGCCGTGCCCATCACGCCGCCCATACCGGGCCTTTCCGCGCGCCCCGATCCACTGTCGACGACGTGGGCCGAGGTGAGCAGGAAGCCGTCGTCGGTGAAGACCACGGCGGATCCGGCTCCCTCGCCGCGCGGCGTCCGTACCCTCAGGCTCGCGACAGCGGGGGAGACGGTTGCGGCGACCCGGGTGACCACCTGCGAGTAGGCATCGAGCGGATCCTGCATCCCGACCTCCCCGTGTTGCTTACATGATTACGTCATTAGAAGCAGGGGAGCGCGGACAATGTTCCCGCGCCTGGTCGTTCCCGTGCTGGTTGCCCGCCTGCGGGGGCGGGCGACGCTCTCTGCCTGCGCCGGTCGACGCCAAGACGGGTGAGACGGTGCCGATCGGCGGTTTCGGGTTCGACGGGAGGTTCACCGACGTGGTCGAGGTGTCCAGGGACAGGTTCGAGGCCCTGGTGGCCGATGCGCTGGACAGCCTGCCGCCGGAGCTCGGTCGTCAGATGTGCAACATCGCGATCCTCGTCGAGGACGAGCCACCTTTGCCGGGACTTCTCGGGCTCTACGAGGGTGTGCCGCTTCCGGAACGAGGCGACCGGTACAGCGGGGTGCTGCCCGACCGGATCACGATCTACCGAAAGTCGATCTGCGACATGGGCGAGACCGAGGCGCAGGTCGTGGAGCAGGTGCGGGTGACCGTCATCCACGAGGTGGCCCATCATTTCGGCATCGATGACCGGCGGCTTGCCGAGCTCGGCTGGGAGTAGGACCCGCCCGCGGCGGCTCCGCGGGGCGGGGCCCGGGAAAGGCCCTCACGACACGTCCTCCACCCGATCCCCGGAACGCGCGAGACCGGCTGTGCCCGTCACCGGACTTGTCGGTCCCGACACCTCGCTCGTCGGGATCGACTACCGGCCCCAGGACGGACTGCTCTACGGCGTGGGCAACGGCGGTGGTGTCTACACGCTGAACACCTCCACCGGGGCGGCCACCGCGGTTTCCAACCTGGGCGTTCCGCCGGCCGGTTTCGTCGCCTTCGGCGTCGACTTCAATCCTGTCAACGGCCTGCTGCGCGTTGTCAGCGACTCAGGCTTGAACCTGCGCCACGACGTCGTGGCCCACGTGACAACCGGGGACACCGCGCTTTCCGCCCTCGGTGTCACCGGCATCGCCTACACCAACAACGACACCAGCCTCACGACCGGTACCACGCTGTTCGACATCGACACCAATCTCGACCAGCTGGCGATCCAGTCGCCGCCGAACACCGGCGTCCTCGTGGCGACCGGCAACCTCGGCGTGAACGCGGACCTGAACGCCGGCTTCGACATCTACAGCTCGCTCGACAACACTGGCGTCTCCGTCGGTTCCATCGGGTTCGCGACGCTGTCGGTCGCGGGCCAGTACGGTCTGTACTCGGTCAACCTGCTCACCGGGCACGCCGATCCGATCGGGCAGTTCCCGGCCGGGACCGTGGTGTCCGACGTGGCCGTGCAGCCGTAACGGCGGATCCGTTCGCGGTCTCTTCCCCGTTCGCGGCCCCCGGTCGACCATGGACACCGGGGGCCGCATCCGTTCCTCTCATCGTTGCGGGTTTGCCGGGCCGGCGCCGGTCACGGACGAATCACGGACGAACGCCCTGATGGTGCTGTGGCATGCGCAGATGGGCCGTCTGGTGTGTGATCGTCTCGATGTCGCCCGCCGCGACGTCGAGGAGCCGGTGGGCCAGTTCGGACAGCGCGCGGGAGGCTGCGACCTCATCACCGATCTCGGGAACCTCGGTGTCGGTGGGGTGCCGCCGCGCGTGTCCGACGCCCCGCAGCTCGCGTTCAGCGTCCGAACGCAATGCGGCCTCCGCGCGGGTGTGCCCGTCATCCTCGGTCAGGAGCACATCGACTGTCCACCTCTTGGTGCGGATCATGATCGGTCGCCGCCTTCCTCAGCACACGGCTCTCAGTGGCCTGGGGACCCAGTCGCCGGCAGCGCGAGAAAAATATGATCGCGCTGCCTCCGGTCCTTTAGCCTGGCACGACTTGATGGCCGCCGCGAACGCGTCCGTAACCGGTACGGGCCGCCAGGACGCTGTTCCGGCCGGGTGCTCGGGTGGCGCGGTCGTCGCCCGAGCGGCCTTCCGGAGGGCGGTCGTACCGCGGTAGTCGTAGAGTCGGCCGGGTGAGGGTGCTGGTCACCGGTGGCACCGGCAAGGTCGGCAACGCGGTCGCCCGGGCCGCCCGGCTGGCCGGTCACGAGGTGCGCGTGCTCGTCCGTGACACGGCCAGAGCCAAGGCTGTCCTCCCGCACGATCTCGAGCTCGTGACCGGTGACGTCACGGACCCGTCCTCGTTGGAGCCTGCAGTGGACCGCTGCGATCTCGTCTTCAACGCGATGGGGCTGCCGGAGCAGTGGCTGCCCGACGAGTCGCTGTTCGGACGGGTCAATGCTGACGGGTCGGCGAATGTCGCCCGGGCAGCCGCGGCGGCCGGGGTGCGGCGGATGGTGCACACGAGCACGATCGACGTGTTCGACGCGCCACCCGGCGGTCGGTTCGAGGAGAGCAGGCTCGCCGTCACACCCAGGCGCACGGCTTACGAACGGTCGAAACAGCGGGCGGAGCGTGCGGTGCTCGACGCGTCCGGCGATATGGAGATCGTGTTTGCCAACCCCGCCACGGTCTATGGACCTGGCCCGGCTGGCAGCGCGTCGCTGGAGAAGCTTTTCAGGCTGGTGCTACGCGGGCTGCTTCCCACCGTACCGCCGGGTGGGTTCGGAGTCGTCTTCACCGAAGGTCTGGCCCATGGTCACCTGCTTGCGGCGGAGCGGGGCCGACCCGGACAGCGCTACATCTTCTGCGACGAGCACGCAACGCTGATGCAGCTTGCGCGGACGGTGGTTTCGGTCACCGGGCGCGGCCGAGCCCCGCTGGCGACCATGCCGGTCGGCGTCGCGACGGCAGTGGCCGCGGCCGGTGAGGCGGTCGCGCGGGTGACCCACCGGCCACCGCTGATGGCGCGAGGTCAGCTCCAGTTCCTGCTGTGGAACGCCGTCCCCGACTCGACCAAAGCACAACGCGAACTCGGTTGGAAACCCACCCCACTCGACGAAGGTGTCCGCCATACCATCGCCGCCGCTAGGGGGCCAAAGGCGGTGCAATCATGATCTTCACGCCGTCGGAGACCCAAGTCCCGGGTCACTCGGAGGGTGTTCGATACCGGTTGTCTGCTGAGCGCACGAAAGATCGAGGCTAGAGGTACTGGGCGGGCCAGGTGGCGCCTGCGGTTGAGGCGGCGGCCAGACGGGCGGCGCCTCGGGCTACCACCACAGGTCCGGGGCCTGGATGCGGGCCACGGTGCAGGCGGCCCAGAGCTCGGGGAGGGTGTGGGCGCGGGCGGTGGCCAGGGGGGTGTCCCAGTAGCCGGGGTAGTTGAGGGTGCCGCCGGCCACCCGGAGGACGTCGGGGTTGACGATGTTCAGCAGGGTGGCCATGGCTAGCCCGAAGGCATCCCCGGCTGCGTCGACGACGCCCCGGACAGCGGGATTTCCGGCGGCGAGCGCCGCGTGCACCTGGGCCGGAGGCAGAGCGGCGGCCTGTACGATCGCGGCGCCGCCGGCCAGTTCGTCAAGCCGGCGTACGCCCTGCGGGGTGGGTACTGGAATGCTGCCGACCTCGCCGGCCCAGCTCCGGCAGCCTCACACCACTCGACCCTGGTGGAGGTAGGCGGAGCCGATGGCGGTGCCGGAGAGCATCACCACGGCGGTCCGGGCGCCGTCGATGTCGACGGCTTCCTCTGCCGCCGGGGGTGGCGTCGGGACCGGTGGTGACGCGGAGCAGGGTGATCCACTGCTCGGTGAGCGGCTCCGGGAGCCCTGCGACCGAGGTCATCGCTGCCCGGAAACCGGCGGCCTCCTGGTTGCCGAGGCTGCCGATCGGCAGTGCGCCCTGGTCGAAGAGGTCCAGGGCATGGCGCAGGATCCGCAGCCGCTGGGCGTGGTCCGGTCGGGGGCCAGAAGTCGTACGGGACCGCCGGGCATCGGCGGCGACCAGGGCCCGGGGGACCAGCGACAGCCGCCATCCCCCGCCGCCGGGCAGCGGGGCGGAGTCCAGCGAGTCGTACCACTCACCCCGCCGAAACACCGGCACGGCACCCCCGCCGGGGGCGGCCAGGCCGGCCGGGGCGGCGCCACCGGCAGCCGCCGGCGCGTGAGACGACCGGTCAGGCGCCGTCATCAGCGGACCAAGGCTGGGTCCAGCGGGCGTCGGTGCGGGTGCCTGTGAGTTGGAAGCGGAGGTCGGCGGAGAGACGCATCCGGCGGGTGTCGGTGTCCAGGGATGCGTGGACGATGTGCGGGGTGTGGACGGTGAGATCGCCGGTGGCGTAGTCGGCCCAAAGCCAGCGGCGGGCCGTCCGCTCCGCCGTCCACCGCAGGTCGTGGCTGATCGGGCGGAGGTCGTGGGGGCGGTCGGTGACGTCGTGCAGCGGGGCCAGCTGGTCGGGGGCCAGCGTGTGGGAGCGTTCGAGGTAGATCAGGCCGCCCATCGGGAGCGGGCAGTCGCCGAGCGGGATCCAGGTGGTGACCAGATGTTCGCTGCCTCTGGTCATGTAGTCGTAGTCGGTGTGGGCGCGGGAGGCGCGCAGGGAGCCGAGGTAGAAGTGGCGGACGATCTTCCGTGGCAGTAGCTGCACCACGCCCTGCAGAAGCGTTTCGGCGAGCTGGCGCAGCACCGGCTGGTCGCTGAACCGCTGGAACTCCGGGGAGCGGACGAAGCTGTGGGCCGGGTGGCCGGGCACCCCGTACTCCGCCGTTCCGGCGGGCACGGTGCCCGAGTAGACGCCGCCGACGGGTGGTGTCCCGGGGGCGAGGAATCCGGGGTCGAGCCGGGCGAAGTACTGCTCGCGCAGCCGCAGTACCTCGTCCGGGTCGAGGACTCCGCGGAGCAGGAGGTGGCCGTCGCGGCGCAGCCGCTCACGGAGTGCGGCGGGTTCGGCGAGCAGTTCGGAGCTGTCCGTCATCGGGGCGAAATAGGTGTCGTTGAAGGGGATGGCCGCCCCGTTGGAGGTCAGCACCGTCACCGGACGTGCCGTGGTCATCGCAGTGTCTGCTCCCTGTGGGGTGGGGGACGGGTCAGGAGAGGTGAGCAAGTTCGGTACGGATGGCGGCCAGAGTGCGTTGCTGCTGGTCGGGCGTGATCGACGGGTAGAGGGGCAGGCAGATGTGGTGGGCGGCGAACCAGCGGGCCTGCGGAAAGTCCCGGGCCGGCGGAGTCCGGGCACCCCGGACAGATGTTCGTCGTACCGGGCGGCGAGCGCCTGCCGGGCACGGGTCGCCGCGTCGAAGCGCTCCAGCTGGGCGAGACCGATGGCCGCGTGCACCTCGCTCATCCGCCAGTTGCTGCCGGGGCAGTCGTGCAGGCCTGCCTCGTAGGCCACCTTGCCGTGGTCCCGCAGCCGGCGGACGGTGTCCAGTTCGGTGGGGCCGGGGGCGGTCAGGATGCCGCCTTCGGCGCTGGTCAGAACCTTGGTCGGGTAGAGCGAGAACGCTCCGTAGGCACCGAAGGTGCCGGCCGGAGCCCCGTCGAGACGGGAGCCGAAGGCGTGCGCCGCGTCCTCGACCAGCGGGATCCCCCGGGCCCGGCAGGTCTCGGCGACCTGGTGGATCGCGGGGGAGATCACGCCGCCGATGTGGACCACGGCGATAGCCGCCACATCGGGGTGCCGGTCCAGGGCCCGTTCCAGCGACCCGGGGTCCAGGCCCAGGCCGTCGAGCTCCATGTCGACGAAGTCCACGACGGCCCCGGCGCGGACGGCGGCCGCGGCGGTGGCGAAGAAGGTGTTGACCGGGACCAGTACGCTGCGGCCGGCCACCCCGATGATACGGAAGGCGATCTCCAGCGCGGCCGAGCCGGAGCTGACCGCGGCCGCCTCCCGACCCACCCAGGGTTCGGCCCGGGCCTCGAACTCGGCGAGCTGCGGGCCGAGGGTGAGTGCCCCGGAGGCCAGCGCCTCGTCGACCCGGTCTGTCACCTCGCGGCGGGCCGTGACGTCGAACCGGAGCCGTAGCGCTGGCACCGGTACGGCGGGCCGGGCACCGTCCTTGCCGAGGGCGTCGAGGAAGAAGGCGGTGGCGCGGTCGGGGTCGGTGGCGTGACCCATGGGAAGGCCGAGGACCTCCAGCCGGTGTTGGGCGGCGCCCAGCGCGTAGGCCTTGCGGAGCTGTTCGGCGGCCGACTCGGTGTCCTGGCGGCTCAGCGTCGGGTCGGTGGTGCCGTACTGGACCTGGAGTGGTGCCGGGCAGAGAGCGGCGTAGAGGTCGGACAGGTCGGCGTGGCGCAGGATGCCGGGGAGCATGGCCACCGGGTTGCCGCTGAGGAGTTCGCCGTGGAGCAGCGGGTAGCTGCCGAGGTGGCTGGCGGCGCAGAGCGGGAGTGGCTCGCCATCCTGTAGCAGAGTGGTGTGCAGGGCGACGGCGGCGCCCAGACTGTGGCCGAACAGCCCGATCCGGTCCGGGTCGGCGTCCGGGTGCCCGCGCAGCCAGCCGAGCGCGCCGAGGGCGTCTTCGACCAGCGCGCCCAGCAGCGGTTGACTGCCGAGGCTGAATGCCTGGGTGAGGGCTGCGGCCTCGTCCCGGCCGGAGAGCAGGGCGGCTGGCAGGCTGCCGTCGAGTCCGTAGTCGACGGTCAGGGTGAGCAGCCCGGCCCGGGCCAACCGCTCAGCGATGTTGCGGTCCGGGTGGTCGGGTGGCCGTAACCCGATGACCTGCTCCAGGACCGCCCGCCGGCCTGGGCTGACCAGCACCGCCGGCCGGGGACGGGGCGGTCCGGAGGGCGCCAGCAGCACCGCCCGGATGCCATCTCGCGCCGGGGAACGGAGCTCGTACTCCTCGATCCGGAGCCCCGGCAGCTCCCCGGCGATCCGCCGTACGGTCTCCAGCGGGGTGGCGGAGCCGATGTCGACGTGGGCGAGCCGGGCGACGGCGGAGCGGATCCGCCGGGCCTGGCCGGCCGGGTCGGTCCGCTCGGACGACGTATGGCACAGCGCAACTTCATCGGCGAACCTGCGTCGTAGTCGGGAACTCTGCACCGGCGATCCTTCTGGTCGATCGGACGGAGCGGGTGGTCAGACGAAATCGGTTTTTATCGAGTCCTTGAAGGAGAACAGGTCGTAGAAGTTTTCCTCGTTCGGGGAGTGGAAGTTGCAGAAGTTGCATCGCATGTTGCAGGCACCCATGATGCCGATCCGCATGTGGATCGGGCGGATCTCCTCGCCATTCACGAGTTTACGGATCATTTCTTTGTGCGCCAGGACCTTGGTAGGGGCGTGCGCCTGGTCCAGGGAGACCGCCGGTATTCCTTCGGGATTTTTCGGCAGCGCCGAGTCGTGCGACAGTACGGGCTGGGTCTGACCCATGGCGAGTTCCTTTCGTAGGCGACGGACGGCCGAAATATCTGTCGACACGATGGTCTACCTCGATGTGCTGACGTGCTGGCTTTCCAGATGATTATGTCGATTCAATGGCGCACGACGTAGCGTATTAAGAAGAAATGGTTGATCTGGACTGATCACCAATGAATATAGG
>NZ_CAAAFR010000100.1:0-4027 GCF_900634745.1 Protofrankia symbiont of Coriaria ruscifolia | reverse complement strand
AGAATAGAATTCTAGTCTAGTTGAAGAATTTCTAATTAATACTGGTATCTGTGTCGGCGGTTTTACCGGCAGTTTTTCCGCTGGTTGCCGGACTGTCCGGATCGGATGGATCCGGCTTCGATTCGTTGCTACGTCTACTACTTTATGTAGTTGGGCTGTTGTCATTCCTGTTGGAGAGTTACGGAAAGTAGTTATCAAATGTTGCTAGCGGAGCCGTCTTCGATCATCGTGGTGTCGTCCCCACTAGCTGGATCATCGATCCGTGCCGGGCGACGCGGCGGGCCGGCCGGCAAAGCGGAGGAACGGAAACGGCGCAGCCGTAGCGAGTTGGAGACGACGAACACGGAGCTCAGCGCCATGGCCGCGCCGGCGATCAGGGGGTTGAGCAGGCCGGCGGCGGCGAGCGGAAGGGCGACGACGTTGTAGGAGAAGGCCCAGAACAGGTTTCCCTTGATGGTGGCCAGGGTGCGCCGGGACAGGCGGATGGCGTCCACGGCCGCGCCCAGCTCCCCCCGGACGAGGGTGATGTCGCCCGCCTCGATGGCGGCATCCGTCCCGGTCCCCACGGCCAGGCCCAGATCGGCGCGGGCGAGCGCGGCAGCGTCGTTGACCCCGTCCCCGACCATCGCGACGACCCGGCCCTGGGACTGCAGCCGGGAGATGACGTCGACCTTGTCGGCGGGCAGGGCCTCGGCGATCACCTCGTCGATGCCGGCCTGCGCGGCGACCGCGCGGGCGGCGCGGGCGTTGTCGCCGGTGAGCAGGACCGGCGTCAGGCCGAGGTCACGTAGCCTGCGGACCGCGTCGGCGGAGGTGGGTCTGATCGTGTCAGCGACGACGAGCACCGCACGGACACAGCCGTCCCAGCCTGCGAAAACCGGCGTCCGGCCGGCCCGCTCGGCAGCCTGGGCCGTGCGCTCGAGCTCGTCGGGGACGCGTAGCGACCGCTGGTCCAGCAGCCGGCGGCGACCGGCGACGACCGCGTGGCCGCCCACGACCCCCTGCACGCCGAACCCGTTGATGCTGCTGAAGTCCTCGACGTTCGGCAGCTCACCGATCCGCTCCCGCGCCCCGCGGGCGATCGCCCGTGCGATCGGGTGTTCGCCGGCGTCCTCGACCGCGCCGACCAGTCGCAGCACCTCGTCGGTGTCGGCGTCGGCGGTGGTGACGACCTCCAGGAGGCTCATCCGCCCGGTGGTCAGCGTCCCGGTCTTGTCCAGGATGACGGTGTCCACCCGTCGGGTCGACTCCAGCACCTCCGGACCCTTGATCAGGATGCCGAGCTGGGCGCCGCGTCCGCTGCCGACGAGCAGGGCGGTGGGGGTCGCCAGGCCGAGCGCGCACGGACAGGCGACGATCAGCACGGCCACCGCGGCCGTGAACGCCGCCGTCGCTCCCTCGCCGAGGCTGAGCCACACCGCAAGGGTAGTGATCGCGAGGGCGATCACGATCGGGACGAACACGGACGACACCCGATCGGCGAGCCGCTGGATCGCGGCCTTGCCGTTCTGTGCCTCGACGACCAGCTTCGCCATCTGCGCGAGCTGAGTGTCCGCGCCCACCTGCGTCGCCCGGACCACCAGCCGGCCACCGGTGTTCAAGGTGGCGCCGGCGACCGCGTCACCCGCGCCGACCTCGACCGGCACCGATTCGCCGGTGAGCATGCTCGCGTCAACCGCGGAGGTGCCCTGCTCGACGGCCCCGTCGGTGGCGATCTTCTCGCCCGGCCGCACCACGAAGCGGTCCCCCACGGCCAGCTGCTCCACGCCGACCCGCTGCTCCCGGCCGTCACGCAGGATCGCGACGTCCTTGGCGCCCAGCTCCAGCAGGGCCCGCAGCGCGGCGCCGGCCCGCCGTTTGGCGCGCGCCTCGAAGGAGCGGCCGGTGAGGATGAGCGTCGTCACCACGGCGGCGACCTCGAGGTAGATGCTGTCCGCGCCGCTGCCCCGGTCGGCGAGCAGTTCGAAGGGCATGGTCATGCCCGTCATCCCCGCGTGACCGAAGAACAGGGCGTACAGCGACCAGCCGAATGCCGCGAGTGTGCCGATGGAGATCAGCGTGTCCATGGTTGCCGCGCCGTGGCGCAGGTTCGTCCACGCCGCACGGTGCAACGGCAGACCGCCCCACAGCACGACCGGGGCCGCCAGCGTCAGTGACAGCCACTGCCAGTTGTCGAACTGCCACGCGGGCACCATCGCCAGCAGCAACACCGGCAGGCTCAGCACGCCGGAGACGATCAGCCGCGGACGCTGCGGGTCGGTGCGCTGCGCCCGCGGCACCGCGGTGGTCCCGCCCACTTCCCGGCTCGCCGTCCGCTCCAGGCCAACCGGTCGGACGGAGCGCAGCGGTCGGTCCGACCCGGTCCGTCCGACCGGCTGCGGCCGGAGCTGCTGGGGCGGCCGGGCGCGATAGCCGATCTTGTTTACCTCGGTGACCAGGTCGGCTGGGGTGAGCCGGTCCGGGTAGACGACATGCGCCTGCTCGGTGGCGTAGTTGACCGTGGCGGTCACACCCTGGAGTCGGTTGAGTCGTTTCTCGATGCGCGCCGCGCAGGATGCGCAGGTCATCCCGCTGATCGACAGATCGATTTCGCTGACGCCCGAGGGCTGCGCAGCATCCGCGGTCACGCTCATCGCGATTGTTCCTCCGTTCCTACTGCTCGCGTTCCTGCTGGTCGGTCCGCTTCGTCGGTCCGTTCAGCTCTTCCGGCCGGCGCAGTTCGTAGCCGGCCTCGTCCACGGCCGCACGGACCGCCGCCTCCTCGAGTGGGCGTTCGCTGGTCACCGTCACCGCACCGCTGTCAAGATCTACCCGAACGTCGCTGACGCTCGGAATCAGACCGATCTCGGTACTCACCGAGCTGACGCAGTGCGAGCAGGTCATGCCGACAACGGTGTAGGTGTACGTGTGCATAGTCGTGGTCACAGTCGGCCCTTCCGAAAAATGATCAATTTCAGAGCATGCCTGGCATGAGGGGTACGGCGTACGGATACGCCCATTGAGTGACCCGGGGACTCAGGCCTCCCGGATCGGCTTCCGGACCTCCAGGATCGGCTTCGCTGATCCGGGAGGAATCCGGGTTCGGGAAGAACGCCGGGCGCGGCAGAGGCATGGTCGCGTTGTCGAGGCTGCTAGGAACGGAGCAGGCGGGCGATCGCATCCGAGGCTTCCCGCACCTTGCGGTCGGCCTCCTCGCCGCCGGCTGCCGCCGCCTGCACAAGGCAGTGCGCCATGTGCTTGTCCAGCAGGCCGAGCGCCACCGAGTGCAGCGCCTTTGTCGCCGCCGACACCTGCGTCAGGATGTCGATGCAGTACTGCTCCTGCTCGACCATCCGCTGCAGGCCACGGATCTGGCCCTCGATGCGCCGTAACCGCTTGAGGTAGTCGTCCTTGTCGTCGATGTAGCCGTGGCTCGCGCTCATCCGTCCTCCGCCCCTTACCCCCCAGGGGTATCTTTGACGGTGCTGACGCTATACCCACAGGGGGTACTGGTAAAGACGCAACGCCGCCGGCGTTCCTTGCTTCAGCGTGGATATGATAGTCAACGGTGTTGACGGCACCTCGCCGGCGCCCGCTGTGTGCTTCTTCAGGGTCGCCACGCGGCGAGCAGCTCTTCGGGGCCGAGGATGAGAACACCGTCCGTTGTCGTTCCGTTGTCGTTCCGTTGTTGGTTGCCACGAGCAGCGGGGTCGAGTCGTCGGCACCGGGGAGTCGGGATCGATGGCCGATGAGCTGGGCGAGGTCGTGCGGGTCGAACGCGCGGTTGTTCAGCCACTTGACGGATCCGACCAGGGTGATCTGTTTGGCGACCGGTTCCCGATTCGCGCCGACGATGTCGATCTCAGGGTTGTTGGTGCGTGTCCAGTAGCCGCCGAGGAAGGCCAGCCAGAATCGCAGATACGGGTCGGCGACCACGTACCGGGTTTCTCTGGATGTCTGGGTCGACAGCGGAACTATCGCCTCGACCAGGCGTTTCGTGGTCAACAGTTGCAGCGCCCGGCTCAGCGAGCCCGCTGGGATCCCGCCC
>NZ_CAAAFR010000099.1:0-22322 GCF_900634745.1 Protofrankia symbiont of Coriaria ruscifolia | reverse complement strand
CCACGAGACCGATCCGATCATGTGCGCTGCGTAGCCTCCCACGGTTTTTTCCGGTCTCCTGGTCGTGCGCTGCGGTCTGGCTGTCTTTCTGGGGGAGCCAGATGCTGTCGAGCCCGGTGCGCGCGGGCCTTGTGGCGGTTGCCGCACTCGGCCATCTGGCACCACACGCCCATGCGGTTCTTGGAGTTGTCGTAGAACGCCCACCGGCAGTCCTCGGCGGGGCACACCTTCAGCCGCTTCCATGTGCCGTCGATCGCGGCGACAGCCACGATCCACAGGAGCTGGGCGAACACGGTGTCGCGTCCATCGTCGGGGGTCGACAGATGTGGGGCGAGCGCGTCACCGAACCGGAGCTGGAGAGGGGTGCCGTCGGCGAGGTGGTTGAGGGCGGATAGCCAATCGATGTCCGGGGACGTCGGGCCGTTGGCGGCCGCGGCGGCGCGCAGCAGCACACGGAATTCGACGACGCGCCGCCGGTCGTCCTCGTTGATCGTGCCGGGCGCGGCGGGCAGGTGCCGGGCAAGCCAACGCTGCATGCCGGTCGAGGTGGCGAAGTCGTCCGTGCCTGCCTCGAGGTCCAGCGTGTTGATGAACGCGCGCGCGATCTCCAGTTGGCCTGGGGCTTGTTGCTGCTTCAATGGACGAACCTCCCGTAACCTCTTATCATTTTTACAGGTTACTCTCCCGCGGCTTGGACAGAGCCTTCGGGTCGAGGGCTTCCGCGAACGGGGTGATGAGGTGCTCAGTCGACGTCGACGTCAGGGGCAGGCCGTGCAGACGACCGACCGGCGGGATGGTGCCGCCGTTGACGGCGATCTCACCCCCTCGGGCACGCCGGCCAGCCGACGAGCCGGCGGCCAGCGTTGTCCCTGGATGAGCCGGAGGGGATCACCGGTGGTCACCGGAATGTCCGCTGTACTGGCGGCGGCCGTCCTATGGGGTGCCGGCGGCACCGTGGCCGGATACCTGTTCGACCGGGGGGTCGACACGGTTGAGTTGGTGGCGAGCCGGACGGTCCTGACGGCGCTCGGCATGGCCTGTGCGGCGGTCGCCCTGACGGGACGAGGCAATGGCCGACACGGGCAACCGCCTCGGGGCAGCCTGCAGCTGGTAGTCGCTTTCGGTCTTGCCGTGGGCGCGGCAAACGGGTTCCTGTTCATGGCCATCGCCCGCCTCCCGGTGGCCGTCGCCCTGGTGCTGCAGAACCTGGCCCCGACCTTTGTCGTGGGATGGCTAGCCCTGCGAGGCCGCCAGCGGCTGACCGTCCGGGTCGCGCTCGGGCTCGCTACCGCGCTGGTCGGGGTCGCGCTGGTCGTCCGGCTGCCGAGCACCCCCGTGCACCGGCTCAACCTGCTCGGCATCGTCCTGGGGATGGGCGCGGCCGCGGCGGTGGCGATGTTCTCGCTGCTGGGGGCCACGGCGACCCAGGCGTACGGCACGGTCCGCGCCAATGCCTACGCCTTCCTGGTGTCCAGCGTCGCCTGGATAGCGATCCTGCTGCCGCGCGGCGTCCAGCACATCCTCGCCCGTCACGAGGAGTACCCCGCGATCCTGTTCGTCAGCCTGCTCGGAACCCTGGCACCGTTCGCACTCTTCGCCTGGGGCATCGCCAGGGTGGGGCCCCAAGCCGGCGCGGTGAACATCTCCCTGGAGCCGGTGGTCAGCGGGTTTCTTGCATGGTTGTGGCTGGGCCAGGCCCTCGGGGCCATGGAGATCATCGGCGGCGCACTCGTGATTGCCGCCGTGGTCTACCTGCAACGCCACACCCAGCACGCCGCCTCCGAGACTTCCTCCAAACCCGCAGGCACCGACACGGGGTTCGATCCTCGGTATAGCCGCCCTTCTGAGACTGACCACCCGATGCGAGTCCCTCCATGAAATCAGCCGAAGCACTCGAGTCAGCCCGGGTCCACCGTGTCCTGAGCCGCTTCGGTCAACCGCCGGCGGCCCTCGCATGCAGGTGGTGCATCAGTGGGGCCACCAGGCAGAGACGATCGTTGCGCCTATCGGGACACTGTCCTTCACCATTTCACCCTGGCGTACCTGCTCTCACCCTGATTAGCTCCAGCCTTGCTTCAATAGCTTTTTGGGTTCTTGGGTTCAGCCGCACCAACGAACCCTGTTGAGATCTCTTTTGTTTGACTATGAGCAAATTTTGGGTCAAGTGATGCAGGTCGTATAAATTCAGGTCGAACGGCAGGGCCTGGAGCTGATAAAACATAACCGATAAAAAAGATGATCAGTGATGGGGGGGTGAGATGGGCATCGGAGTGCTGGGCGTGGGCTACTACACGCCGGAGACAGAAATTGACAACGGTCAGATCGCCGAATGGGCCGATACTGAACCGGAGTGGGTGCACGATCGTACGGGGGTGCGCAGCCGTCGGTATGTGACCGTGGGGCAGGCGACATCCGACCTGGCAGTCAACGCCGCCCGAAGGGCGCTGCTGGATGCGCCTCCGAGCAGATAGGCGTTCTCACGGTCGCCACGAGTACTCCCGACCAACCGCTACCGGGGACGGCGGCCCATGTCCAGCGTGAACTAGCCCTCCCCAGCGGCGCCGCATTCGACATCAATGTGGTATGCAGCGGCTACGTCTACGGGTGCATCGCGGCCGCTGGGATGCTCCTCGCCGGTGGCGCAAGCGGTCCGCGTAACAGCCGCGACCACGCCCTCGCCGTGGGAGCTGACGCTTACTCGCGCATCATGAACCGCGCTGACCGAAAGACGGTCTCGCTGTTCGGTGACGGCGCCGGCGCTACAGTTCTCGGTCCAGTGCCGGACGGATATGGGATTATCGGGTACAGCCGAACTTGCGACGGGGGGCTGGCGGGGCTTGTAGAAGTTCCAGCCGGCGGCACCCGCTTGCCGTTGAGCGAGAATGTCTACCGGCGTAAGGAGCACCTCTTCCGCATGGATGGCCGAGCGGTGAAGGAATATGCAATGACGGCTGTCCCAAAAATGATCGATGAATGTGCGGGCATGGCGGGTGTCTCATTGGATGAGGTCGACCGGGTTATCTTGCATCAGGGAAATGTGCGCCTCGTCGAGACGTTGGCCCAGCACATGGGCTTCGACCCGAGTCGGGTCGAGATCTCCGCGGACAAATACGGCAACACTGCCGCCGCATCCGTTCCGATGACACTGGCCCTGAGCCATCAACGCAAGCTGCTCCAGCGTGACGAGGTCGTGCTGCTGGCGTGCGTCGGCGGTGGCATGACTGCGGGGGCGGTGATGATCCGATGGTACTGACAACCCAAGACGCTAATCGGGACAACAACGTGCGGACACGGCGCCCTGGGTTGCGAGCCGGACGCCCAGAGCGGCAAGCCGGGGGACGGCATGGTGCCCGTGTAGCGACGACTGAGGCATCATGCCCGACCCCTGGCACTCATCGGCGCCTCGCCCACGAGAACGAAGGGGGCGGCTGACACCATGAGCACATCCGTCGTCGGCGCACCTGTCCTCGCCCGAGGCGATTGCAAGCCTCACCTGCCCGCCAGCAGGGCCGCCGAAGGGATACCCGACAGCCGGGTGATTGTGTACGAGGCTGAGGGCTGCTATTTGGACACCGACCGCGGGGAACTCCTCGACGCCTGTTCAGGGGCCGTCAACGTCAATGTCGGTCATCGGCACCCACAAGTGCTGCGAGCCTTGCACGAGCAGTACAGCCAGGCGCACTTCACCTCGCGTGGACGGTTCACCAGCGGAGCGGCCAGGGAGACCGGAAAAAACCGTGGGAGGTTACGCAGCGCACATGATCGGATCGGTCTCGTGGGTGGGGCTGGTGGGGTATCAGCGGGCGAAGTCCGCGGTGAGGTCGCCGTTGAGGACGCGGGTGCAGACCTGGAGGAGGAGGTGCGCGCCGCGGGGTGACCAGCGCATCTGCTGTTTCTTGACCATGCGTTTGCTGACGACCTGGTTGACGGCGGACTCGGCGGTCGCACTCGAGACGGCCTCCCCGCAGCGGCGGCGTTCGCCGTAGTTGGGGATCCGGGCGGTGTTGGCGTCGATGTAGCCGCGGAACTCGGCCAGCCTCTTGACCAGCACCTGCTGGTCGGTGCCCGGGTCTTGCTGGCCTTTGCCGCAGGGCCAGGAACGCCTGCGGCCCGCCACAGTCCTCGGGAGGTGCGGTGCGAGCGCCGCCAGTGCAGGCCGGGTAGCGACGCCCGGGGAGGGGGAGGATCTTCTCCACCCGGATGTCGTGGCGCCAGGCGTCGAAGAAGTCGTACTCGTAGCTGAACCGGCTCCCCTACCCGGAAACCGAATCCCGACAGTCGCACCCGTTGGGCGTTGCGGGAGAACCCGGGGGTGCCCGGCCGCCAGAGCCCGTAGGCCACCCCGTGGATGGTGAAGCGGTGCAGGTGCTCGTCACTCCAGCCGAACGCGGTCTGCAGGATCTCGTGCAGCTCGGCGACGCTGGTGTGATCGGTGACCAGCAGGCGCCGCCAGATCAGCGGGCTGATCCCCGCCAGCACCACCCGCAGTTGCAACACCACAGGTGACACAAAAGGTGCATCTATGGTCACGGAAACCATCTTCCTCGTCACCGTCTCGGACCCTGCAGCCCCTGGCTCGCCAGTGGCTGGTCGGCGTGTTCGGGCCGCCGGAACGCGTCCGATAGCCGATCCCTCACCGGACAGCGGAGACCAGGAAAGATTCGGGTCACGACCAGGGCGGGCGCCGTCTCGTTTACCCAGTCCGGTGAACAGTCGCCTCCCACGGTTTTTTCCGGTCTCCAATCACACAGCGATCGGCCGCATCCATCGGTGCACACCATGACGCGCCGGCCCGAGTCCATCGGCATCTTCGGCGACCCTCAACAGTCGGGGACGTCCGATCGCATGAGATCTTTCCAATATAGTCAACGGTGTTGACGGTGCCTCATCGATGCCCGCGGGGACGCCGGCAGCGTACGTCCGTGGACGTAGAAGATCTCGCGTCCAATACGTTGTGGGGCGGATGCTGTCAGGCCTGCTGGTAGATACGGTCGGCTGGTGGACGTGCGGAAGCTGGCCGCGGTCGGCCGCTGCCTGCGTGCCGACATCCTCCCGGCAGCCGCGACCGCGGCGGTGCTCTTCCTCAGCAGTACCCAGGTCGATCATGAGTGGGTCGGGTTCAACCGCCGTCTCGACGGCGTGGGCTACCTGTTGTTGGCCGCTGCCGCTGCCGTGGTGCTCCTGCGCCGGTACAAGCCCCTGGTCATGCTGGCCGCCGAATCGGTCCTGGTCAGCACCTATCTCGCCGCTGGCTACCCGAACGGCCCACCGCCGATCCCGCTTCCCCTCGCCGTCGCCGCGTTCTCCGTCGGCGCTCGTCTGCCGGCTGTGCCTACGGCTGTCGCCGCCGGAGCCGCCGGAGTGACCGTCGTCAGTGGTGAGCTGATCGGGGACGCCCTGGCCGACGATGATGCCGGCTGGACGCACTGGGCCGTTGGGACGCTGGGGATCCTCTGGTTGGCGGTGCCGGCACTCATCGGTGGGCTGCTCCAGGTCGCGCGACGCTCCGCCGCGCAGGCCGAGGGCGAGGCACAGCGAGCCAGGGTCGAACAGGAGCGGCTACGGTTGTATCGCGAGGTACATGACGTCGTAGGTCATGGACTGTCCGTCATCTCCCTGCAGGCTGGGGTCGCCCTTCACGTCTTCGACCGGCGTCCCGAACAGGCCCGGGCCGCGCTTGAGGCGATCCGGCGCACCAGCCACGACGCGTTGGAGGAACTGCGCGCAACCCTCGCTCTCACCCGCCTCGGCGTAGACCTCCGGCCTGGCCAAGACGGCACCCGCGACAGCACTGGAGTGATCACGGATGGTACCGAGAATGTCGGCCGGTCCGGCAACGCCCGGCACATGCCGTTGACCGGACTCGCGCGTCTGGACGGGATGCTCGCGCAGGTCCGGCGCGCTGGCCTGCCGGTGGATCTGGTGACATCCGGTGAAGGCCCGGAGGTCCTGCCTGCCGAGGTGGATCTCGCCGTGTTCCGGGTCATCCAGGAGTCGCTGACGAATGTGCTCAGGCATGCCGGTCCGGCCCGTGCCCGTGTCGAGATCTGCTACGAAGCCGACCAGGTGCTGGTCAGGGTGTGCGACGAGCCGGTTTCCGGTCAGCCGGTGGCCGTGGCAACGGCGGTGGCCACAGCCGACGCCGAGCCTGGAAATCCCGAGCACCTCGACTCGGTGGCTGTCGGTCACGAGCACGAGCACGGGCATGGTCACGGGCTACGCGGTCTGCGGGAACGCGCAGTCGATCTCGGCGGTACGGTGATCGCCGGCCCGCGGCCCGATCACGGATGGCAGGTCCGAGCCGTCCTGCCGTTACGGCGGGCGGGCACGTGATCCGGGTGGTGGTCGCCGACGACCAGCCACTGGTGCGGCTCGGCCTGCGGGTGCTGATCGACAGCGAGGACGACCTCGACCTGGTCGGCGAGGCCGAGGACGGGCGCAGGGCGATCGCCGTCGTCCGGCGGACACGTCCGGACGTGGTGTTGCTCGATATCCGGATGCCCGTCCTCGACGGCCTTTCCGCACTACGAACGATCATCGGGGATCCGCATCTCGATCACACCCGGGTCGTGATGGTCACCACGTTCGAGCTGGACGAGTACGTCTTCGAGGCGCTGCGGTCGGGCGCATCCGGTTTCGTGCTGAAGGACGCCGAGCCCGCGGAACTGCTCCGGGCGATCCGGGTGGTTGCGGCGGGGGAGTCACTGCTGTCACCGACAGTGACCCGACGGGTGATCGACGCCTTTGCCCGGCGGCCCGCCGTGCACGCACCCGACCTCAGCGGACTCACCGCACGTGAACGTGAGGTCATGGGACTTGTCGGGCACGGCCTGTCGAACGACGAGATCGCGGGGAGGCTGTTCATCAGCCCGGCCACGGCCCGCACCCACGTGAGCAGGGTGATGGTGAAGCTGGGGGCGCGTGACCGCGCCCAGCTCGCCGTCCTCGCCAACCAGGCCGGCCTGGTCACCCCGTCCTGACGGTCGGGACGCCCATATCCCGTTCTTCAGGTTCGTGCCTGATGCTCGGTGTCCTTGATCGGTAGGTTGTCGCCGGCCGATACCGGTGCTGGAGAGGGGACGGGAGCGGTGCGCGGGGAGCGGCTCACCGACCAGGCGCTGGCAAGGACCACCAGGGCAATCGCGCAGGCCTGGCGTACGGAGAGGTGCTCGTGGAGTACAACGAGCCCAACGCCCGCTCCGGCGGCGGGGCTCAAAGCGAGCAGTACACCGAAAGTACGCGTGTCGATGCGTCGCAGGACGACCATGTCCAGCGCATACGGGATCAGGGAGGACAGCAGGGCCACCCCAAGACCGGTCTCGAGGACGGCTGGGTGCTCCGCCACGGCGCCTGCGTCGGTGACGGCAGCGACCGGCGCGAGGACGCAGGCCCCGACGGCGAACGCCACCGCGAGGCCGCTCCAGTCGGGGAACAGGCGCCCGACCTGCTGATTGAGAACCGTGTACCCGGCTCGGCACAACCCGGCCAGCAGGCCCAGGAGAATCCCAAGGGGGGACAGCGATGCGCTCGAAGTGGTCAGCAGCAGCACACCCGTCAGGGCCAACAACGCCGCTGCGAGGTGTTCCAGCCGGTGGGACAGGACAATCGACAACATCAACGGGCCGAGTAACTCCAAGGTGGAGGCCACGCCGATCTGCAGGTGGCTGATTGCCTGGAAGTACGCCACGTTCATGGCCGCGAAGACGAGGCCCAGCGAGATCACGGCCCGCCATTGGCGGGCCGTGATCTGCCGTAGCCGCGGACGTACCAGCACCAACATGATCATGGCTGAGAAGGTGAGGCGCATACCGGCCAGGGCTGTGGGACTGACATGGTCGTAGGCGTCCTTGGCCACAGCCGATCCCAGCTGCAGGCTGGTGATCTGAGCCAGTACCAGCACGGGAGCTACAGCGGTCCCCTCCCGGGACGGGCGGATGGTTATCACCGACCCTCCCCGACCTTTTCCGTCGTTCTCAGGAACCTGCGATCAACGTTGCCGACGCATCTCGTCGTCAACGTCCTGCCACATACGAATCCGCCATCCCGTCGGGGCGCAGCGAAGCCGAACAGCTACAACAGGCTACGTTGCGCCCGATGGCACCGATTCGGGTTCCGCTCTACTGGCCTACGTCGATCTGCGTAGTGCGTTGACGCTACCGGGCGGACGACACGACAGCGCCGGCCGGCGACCCTGGGGCCATGACACCAACCGCTGTCACACCGGCCGGCGTCACACCGGCTGGTGTGCGCAACACCGTGGGCGTTTCGCAACGCCGTATACCCGCAGCGACGGACGGCTCCGCCGTGGAGGTCCTTCATCTGACCAAGCGTTACGGCCGTAGGACCGTCGTCGACGGCCTGCAGATGCGCATCCCGACCGGCGCGATCGCCGGCTTCGTCGGCCCCAACGGCGCCGGCAAGACCACCACCTTGAGGATGCTGCTCGGGCTGGTCCGGCCGTCCGCCGGCGAGGGCAGCGTTCTTGGCGAACCGCTCACCAGACCGCAACGGTACCTTTCCAGAGTCGGTGCCCTGATCGAGAGTCCCGCCCTCTATCCGGGGCTGTCCGGGGAGCACAACCTCGCCGTGCTCGCCGCCCTCGGCGGTCACGATCGTGCCCGGATTCCGGAGGCCATAGCCGAGGTCGGGCTCGCAGGCCGTGGCGGTGATGCCTTTCGGACCTACTCCCTGGGGATGAAGCAGCGGCTGGCGATAGCGGCCGCGCTGCTTGCAGATCCCGACCTGCTCGTCCTCGACGAACCCACCAACGGCCTCGACCCGACCGGCATCCAGCAGATGCGGGAGCTGCTGCGCGGGCTGGCGCAGCGCCCGCGAGGCAGGCAGCCGCGGACAGTCCTGGTCTCCTCACACCTGTTGGCTGAAGTGGAGCAGATCTGCGACTGGATCGTCGTCGTGGAGCGTGGCCGGCTGGCTTACCACGGCCCCATCGAAGGGCTGATGGCCGCCGGCAGCCGCAGCGTGCTCCTGCGCCCGCAGCATCCGGACCATCTCGGCGCCCTGGCTGAGCTGACCATGGGCCGGAACCTGTCCGTGCGGCGTGACGGCGACCGGCTCCGTGTCGACCTGCCGTCGGGCGACCTGGGCGACCTGGATGCGGGTTCGAATGCCGATTCGGTCACGGACACGATACTTGCCGAGCTGAACCGGGACGCGTTCGCGGCGGGCATCACGCTCGTGGAGATCACCCCTGTGCGGGTGAGCCTGGAAGAGCGCTACCGGAGCCTGGTCGACAAGGGCATGGTCGATCATGTTTCCGGCGTGTCGCCGGAGGCTGGGGTTTCTGGAACATCGGAGGGATCACGATGAACCGCGCGTTGCGCGCAGAGCTTCTCAAACTGCGGCGTCGGGGGACTCTTGTCGCGATCGCGGCGGTGGCCGCGATGGGGGTGCTCGCGAGCGTCCTGGCCTTCGCCCTCGCCGACGACACCGCACGGCCCCTTGATGGCCCCGGCCGGGGATTCGCCATGACACTGGCACGTCTTGCCGGCCCCGACGGTCCCAGCATCGGGTTCGCCGCCGGGATGACCTTTGTCGGCCTGCTCGTCTTCGTGGTCTTCACCGCGAACATCACCAGTGAGTACGGCCAGGGGACGCTACGGACGCTGCTGTTGCAGCAGCCTCGGCGAGTGGCCTGGCTCGCCGGCAAGCTGGCCGCGATGTTAATGATCATGTTGGTGGCGCTGCTGGTGGCACTGGCGCTCAGCGTGGCCACGGCGGTCGTCATGGCGCAGCTGCGTGGGGTGGACACCTCGCAGTGGTGGACCGGTGCGGCGGTCGAAGCCGCCGCAGCCAGCTTCCTCAATGCGCTCCTCGCCACGATGTTCTTCGCGCTTACCGCGACGGCGCTGGGTGTGCTGACCCGATCCACCGTGCTGGCGCTGGCGATCGGGATCGCCTGGATGCTGCCGATCGAACACATCATCCAGCAGGCCTGGGATGGCGCGACCCGGACGTTTCCGGGTCTGGTGTTCGACGCCGTCGCACGCGGAGGCCTACCGGATGCCTCCTACGGCCCGGCGCTGGCACTCGCGGCCGGGTACGCGGGCGTTGCCGCGGCAGTGGCGGCCGCCAGCCTCACCCGCCGTGATGTGACCGCCTGACTTCCTTGATCCACTTTATAGTCAACAGTGTTGACGGCATCCCGTTTACACTTTGATCTTCAAGCTTCGATGGCTACGACGATCACTGAGCAAAAGCACCTACCAGACAAAGAGGCATAAAAGCGTTCCCCGGGTGTGTCTGCGGCCCGCTTCGCCGGATCATCCGGCCGGGCGGGCGGGACGCATCAGGACGAGCACGAGGACGCCGGCGACCAGCCCGGCCGTACCGGCCACCACGAACGTGCCCTGGACACCGGTCACCGCCGAGGCGTGCACCGCGCCGTCGAGAGCGCGCCGGGCGCCCGGCGGGGCCGCGCTCAGCAGCGACGGCGTCTGACCGCCGGCTACCGCACGGGCTGCCCGTGCCGCGCCTTCGACACCGTGTCCGGACAGGCTGCTCTGCGCGCGAGCGGCGAACACGCTGCCCAGCGCCGCGATGCCGAAGGCGAAACCGAGCTGCCGTGCGGTGTTGACCGCGCCGGCGGCCATGCCGCCCCGCTGTGCGGGCACGAGTGCCATCGAGACCGAGCCGAGTGCGGGTGTCACGATCCCCACGCCGATACCGATCATCGCGAAGCCGGGCATGAGCGCCGGCCAGCTCGCCGAACCGTGGACGAGCACAGCTGCGAGTACGTCGCCAAGACCGATGAGCAGCAGACCGCCGCCGAGGATCCGATCGGGTCGTAAGCCGTGCAGGAAGCGGCCGGTCGACGCCGAGACGGTGAACGCCATGGCCGACATCGGAAGGCCGGTCAGGCCGGCCTCGATCGGGCTGAGGCCGAGCACCGACTGCAACCAGATCGAGGTGTAGGTGAATGCGGAGAAGGCGGCGAACGTCAGCAGGACGCCCGCGACGAGGATCCCGACAAACGACCGGTTGCGCAGCAGCGCGAGATCCAGCATGGCGTGCGGCGAGCGCGACTCGACCCCGACGAAGATCGCAAGCAGCACCGCCGCCAACACAAGCAGCCACCAGGTGAGCGGATTGGACCATCCTTTCTCGTTCGCACGGATGACCGCGTATGTCGCGCCCGCCGCCGCCGCGGTGAACGTGACCATGCCGGGGACGTCCACCCTGCTACGGGCGGGCTCGTGCACGTCGGTGAGCACGAACGCGCACAGCACGATGGCGATGATGCTCACCGGCAGGTTGACGAAGAAGATCCAGCGCCATGACACGCCCTCGGTGAGCAGGCCACCGATGATCGGGCCGACGGCGGCGGAAGCACCCGCCACCGCACCCCACAGGCCGTAGGCCGTGCCGCGGTCGCGTCCGGTGTAAGAGCTGTTGAGCAGCGCGAACGTCGTCGCGAACATGGCCGCCGCGCCGACGCCCTGCGCGGTGCGCGCGGCGATGAGCGCTGCGGAGTTCGGCGCGATGCCGCACACGAACGACGACACCGCGAACGCCGCGAGCCCGGCGATGTAGGCACGGCGGTGACCGACGAGGTCGGCGATGGAACCGGTGCCGAGTACGAGTGCGGCCAGCGCGAGCGCGTAGGCGTCGACGACCCACTGCAACGCGCCGAACGACGCGTCGAGGTCGACCACCATGCCCGGCAGGGCGACGTTCACGATCGTCACGTCGACCAGCAACATGAAGGTACCGAGGCAGACCGTCAGCAACGGAAGCCACTTACGCATACCCGTCGTCGTTGCCTCGGTCCCGCTCGCCCGCCGGATCGGTGGTCCCGCGGGCTGCTGCGGATCCGTCCTGGTGCCGCGGCCCTGTTGCGTGTCGGCTCCCTGCGTCATCGGACGGACGGGACGAACAACGCCCCGACACCGGCTGCACCGCCGCCGTCATCACGGTCGTCGGCGTGCCCGACGGACAAGCGGGTGGGATCGTCCGGCTTCAGGGCGTTGTCGTTGTCGGGCACGGAGGTCCTTTCGTTCATAGCTGACCCTAAACACGTTCAGCCTGAACGACGTCGAACCAGAAGTCCAACAGATTGTTCTACTTACAGCTAGAATTTCTGGATATGGAGCTGAGGCAGCTGGAGTATTTCATCGCCGTAGCCGAGGAGGCGAACTTCACCCGCGCGGCCGAACGCGTGCACATCAGCCAGTCAGGGGTCAGCGCCCAGATCCGGCAACTCGAACACGATCTCGGCGCCACACTCATCGACCGGTCAGGCCGTACGGCCACATTGACCGCAGCCGGGGCGGCGGCGGCGGAGCACGCCCGCGCCGTACTCGCGTCCGTGAAGGCCCTGCGGCAGGCGGTGGACGACGTGACCGGGCTGATCCGGGGCCGGCTCGTGGTCGGCATGGTCACCGCCTGCACCATCACCGCGCTGTTCGACGCTCTCGCCGCGTTCCACCTCGCCCATCCCAATGTCGAGATCACCCTGTTCGAGGACAGCTCCGACCGGCTCGTAGAAGGTGTGCGCACCGGTGCGACAGACCTGGCCCTCGTCGGAACGGCCGGCGCGCCGCCTCAGGGGCTGGACACGTTGCCGATCGTCAGCGAACGACTTGTCGCGGCCGTGCCGTTCGGCCATCCCCTGGCCGGACGGGACCGGGCAACTCTGGCCGAGATCAGCGCGTACCCGGTCGTGTGCCCGTCCGAAGGGACCGGGATCCGGACAGTGTTCGACCAGGCCTGCGCAGCCAGGGGGATACGGCCGGAGATCGCGCTGCAGGCCAGCGCACCAGGCGCCGTCGCGGATCTCGCCGTCCGCGGGTTCGGTATCGCCATCCTCAGCGAGTCCATGACCGCCAACCATGTCGGACGACTCAAAGCCCTCGCCCTTGACATCGAAACACCCGGGGTGCTGGCCCTGGTATGGACGGCGACCCAGAGCCCCGCACTCCGGCAGCTCCTTGTACACAGTCGTCAGGCGTTCACCAATGCACAATCCATGGCCGCACCAGAAGCCGTCCGCTGAGCAAGCCACCAGGCAGGGGATCTCCCCTCACACACAGGTAGGCGATCACGTGGGGGAGGCGCAGGGCCGGGGCCGCCGCCAGTTGCTGACCGGGGAGAGCGGTCCCGACGGGTCGGATCATCGGATCAGTAGCGTCGGTCAGTGTGTCAACCGCCGTGTCGAGATCGTCATCCGTCTGCCCGGCTGACCGGAGCCGAGCCCGGCGGAGGAGCCGACGACGCACCGAGGACGGCGAGCGCGCAGGTCACGAGATGCCGCATGAGCTCCGGGTCCCCAGCGCGGTACCGGCGGAGGAACTCCTCGGGTGGCAGCACCAGGCGGCCGGCCGACTCGTGGCCGGCTTCCCAGGGGGCGAGCTGCGTGACCCGTGCGGCACAGATCACCATGTACGTCAGGTCGTGGGTGCCGAAGTAGTCGGACTCGATGACCTCGACCCGCCTGAGATCGCCCACCCTGACCCGCACCTCCTCCCATGCCTCGCGGCGTATCGTTTCCTCGATCGATCTCTCGTGCCGCTGCACATGACCGCCGGGGATGTCCAGGCCCCGGTCCAGCTCGGCGAGCACGAGCAGGTCGTCCGCGGTCACCGCGACCACGGCGGCGCTGGTCACCGCTTCGAATGGTGGCTCGACGGACGCCCCCAGGCAGGTGAAGGTGCTCTGACGCGTCCGCGCGCCGGAGACCGGTCGTCGACGATCAGTTCCCTCGACGTTCATGACAGGCCTCCGCGCCAGCGGGCAGGGTCTGGACGATCGTGTGCCCGTCAACGGGACTCGACGGGCACATCCACGAACACCGACCGGTCGGTTAACGATCCTGTGCCAATGTGATCCCTGGTGTGATCCCTAAGGAAAGTTTATTGGAAGTTGCAGTGTCCGCCGTCGCGGCCGAAACCGGGACGGGCCACGTCGAAGTCCATCCGGTTGTCCGGGCCGGTGATACTCGACAGATCATAGATGCACTGGTGGCCGGTTGCCGTGTCGTCAACGGTGACCCGCTGCGGCCCGGCGTACATCGCCCCGCTGGTCCAGGCCGTGCCGTTGCTGTAGGTGACCGCAAAGGAGGAGATCGGATAGTTGGCGGAGGAACGGGCGTCACCGCCGAAGATGGTGAACCTGATCTCTTTTGCGGCCGGGGCGGTACCGTTCCGGGTCACGGCGCCGGTGATCCGAGCGGTGCCCGGGTCCGCGAGGGTCACGAGTTTGATCGTTCCCACGTGGTAGGAGTAGGTCCAGCCGTTTGCCCGGTGGTTGAAATAGTCCACGTAGAAACGGGAGTGCACATACTCCTGGTCGAGGGTGACGTCCGGGTAGAACTCCAGCGAGAGCCCGGCCGTGCGCGCACCCCAGCCGGTCTGCAGCGAACCGCCGTTGACGAGATCCGTCTGGGTGTTGGGCATGAAGTAGCCGTGGGGGAAAAGAATACCCTGGCCAGCCGCGAAGCGCGTGTAGGTGGTGTAGCTCCCGCGTACCTCACAGGCGTTTATGAAGGTGTCGCCGGTGCCGGTCCGGGGATCGTAGTTCTGGCACGGCAGGTACGGCTGCGAGGTCGAGCCGAGGACCAGGTCGGCGCCGACCGCGCCCGAGATGGGGACCGGTCGCCCGTTGCGGTCGGTGAAGCCGCTGAAGGGAATGGCGACACCGAGACCGCGGGAGGAGTCACCGGCGTACTGGGTGGAGTCGGCCGCCTGGGCCGGGGCGGTCTGGGCGAGCAATATCACAGTCATGGAGATGACCGTGAGCGTCGCGGCACGGCGCCTGCCGCCCGCGACGCCGGGGCGAACGTGAACCCCGGGAAACGCCGGAAAACGAGCCCGGCAGATGAGCGGCCGGCGGGAACGTGTCATCATCCTACGCCTTGTCTCTGTGTGTTGGAATACAGCGTGCCAGCCGCTGCGGCGGCAAGCGGAGGAGATTGACGTCAAGGCTAGCCCGCGCCTGCGAAATTTATATTTCGGAAAGATGAACGACGGGTTCCGACGGGCCGTGCGGATCGTTAAGGATTTGAATTCTTTCAATCATTCCGCTGGTGTGTAATTCAGCGCGCCCGGCGATGGGGGGCGGGGGAGCAGGCCGAAGGAGCGCCGGTTCGGAGCCGCTCCGAACCGGACGCCCTGGCCCGTGCCTGCCGGCAGGCACGCAAGCAGGACCAGCAGGATCAGGTGCCGTAGGGGCGGGACGCCCTGGCGTCGCGCAGCGCCTGCGCCCACCACGCGAGCTGGTCGAGCATGGTTTTGGCCGCGACGTTGGGGCCGGTTGTGTCCTTGGGCTGACCATCGGCGTCGAACTGGTCCCATGCGTTGTGAAAACTGACCGTTTCGCGGATGGTGGCCGCATGAAGCTCGGCGAACACCAGACGAAGCTGCTCCACCGCGCGCAGCCCCCCGGCCAGGCCGCCGTAGGAGACGAACCCGACCGGTTTGGCCTGCCACTGTGTGTAGTGCCAGTCGATCGCGTTTTTGAGGGACGCGGGATAGGCGTGGTTGTACTCCGGTGTCACCACGACGAACGCGTCGGCCGCCTCCAGGCGTGGGGTGAGGGCCGCCACCTCGGGCGCCGGTTCCCTGGTGAGCATGGCGGGCAACCGCGCCTCGGCCAGATCGACGACGTCGACCGTCATGTCGTCGCGCTGCTCGGCCTGGCCGGCGAACCAGTTCGCCACGACGGGGGCGAATCGGCCTTCCCGTGTGCTGCCCACGACCACGGCCAACCGAAACGGATTTCCGGACATGGCAGGTCCTTTCTCGCTGACTCTCGATGACTTCACCGCTGGTGGTCTCGCTGATCTCGTCCCGGGCACCAGCCTGGAATTTAAACAAAGGTTTAAGTCAAGTTACTGTGGTTCGCATGACACAGCTGTCCTGGAAGGCCAAGGAGATCACTGTCGGTGAGCTGGCCGAGCGCAGCGGCGTTTCCACCTCGGCCCTGCGCTTCTACGAGCGGCAGGGGCTCATCCGCAGCCGGCGTACTCCCGGCAACCAGCGCCGTTACAGCAGGGACACCCTCCGCCGGGTCGCCTTCATCCGTGCCTCCCAGCGTGTCGGCATACCACTTGCGACGATCCGGGACGTCCTGGCCGTGCTGCCCGACGAGCGCACCCCGACCCGGGAGGACTGGGCGCGGGCGTCCACGTGCTGGCGTGAGGAGCTCGACGCCCGCATCCGGCAGCTGGAGCAGCTGCGTGACCATCTCACCGACTGCATCGGCTGCGGCTGCCTGTCGATCGACCGGTGCGCACTGGTCAACCCGTACGACACTCTCGGCGAGCAGGGCACGGGCCCCCGACGCCACCTCGAGCTGTAGCGACAGGAGGAGTACAGCCACACGATGCGTGAACCTACATCGTAGTCAACAATGTTGACGTGCCCTCTTGGATTTTTGATCTTAAACCCATACCCATACAAACAAAGCCAAGATCACCTGCCGGGCTCCGGGCCCTCCGAACATGATCTCGTGTGTCCGTCGACCCGGCGCGCCGGTCGCCTTCCCGGGCATCCCCCCGCCGTCCCCGCAGGTGTCGGCTAACCGCTACCCTGCACGGACCTGCCTGGTCAGGCCCTAACCTACGGGTCATGCGAAGCGGGGGAGAAACAGCACATAGACGGCCCTTCCCGGTCCGGTTACCGATGCCGCTGGCGCTCGCGACGGCCGTTCTCACCCTGGTGGCCGCC
This sequence comes from Protofrankia symbiont of Coriaria ruscifolia, assembly GCF_900634745.1. Lineage (NCBI taxonomy): Bacteria > Bacillati > Actinomycetota > Actinomycetes > Frankiales > Frankiaceae > Protofrankia > Protofrankia symbiont of Coriaria ruscifolia. The sequence goes on along the minus strand of NZ_CAAAFR010000099.1, from coordinate 5,640 downwards.
GGCTGCACTGGATCGGACTCCCCGACCACGCCCATCGCGGCGCCCAGCAACACCTCGGCCACCGGGAGCACGACCGACGCGGCGCCGCCGGCGGTTACCGAGAGCGCGTCACCGTCGCTGCCGCCCGGGGCCAGGCCGGGTCTCGACGACTACGACGGCGATGGCGAACCGGACCCAACCTGCACAACCCAGGACTTCGGCGCCGGACTGGTGCTGCGCATCCCGTGCCAGATCGGGACCGCCAACACCCCGGAGAACGGCACCCGGCTGGTCAAGAACTCGCTCTACCGGCTGCCGGGCGCCACCGACGTCGACCTGACCGGCATCTCCGGTGGGCTGCTCCTGGCCCGGGACGTCGCCGGCGCCAAGGTCGTGATCGTGGTGTTCAACAGCGACGCCCTGTTCGAGACCGGCAGCAACGCCATCGGCAGCACCGACACGCTGGACGCCACCATCCGGCTGATCAACTCACACTACGCGGGCGGCGCGATCCAGGTCCGCGGACACACCGACGCGACCGGTTCTGCCGCCGTCAACCAGCCGCTGTCGGTAAGGCGCGCCGCCACCGTCCGGGACTACCTCACCGGGCACGGCACCAGGGCGTCGTCGGTGAGCTCGGTCGGTCTCGGTAGCAGCCAACCGTTCGCCGAGGAAACCAATCCCGACGGATCCTCCAGCCCCGACGGTCAGCGCTTCAACCGCCGCGTCGAAATCGTCATCCGCCTACCGGCGGCATGACGGGCCGCCGAGCCGCGCATGTCCGGGCGTTGCGTAGCGTCGTGCACGCACCTGCACAACATCCGTCACCGTTCGTCACCGCCCGCGACCTTTAGGCGCGTCAGCAGCTCGGAATGTCAGTGACGGGGTGGCCGGTAGCGCGCAGTTGGCAGGCAAGCGGCGTGACCGGCGATCCGGTCGGCCGGACCACTCGTGGCCTGTTCCGCGATCTCATGACCGGCAGCATGCCCGGCGAGATTGACGGGGCCTTCCGCACTAACCAACCTTGACGCCGAGATCGGGGAGGATCGGCGCGAGGCTCCCGATCGCGGTATCGGTATGACGGATCACCCAGCGGGTGATGCCCCACCGGTACACGTGCGCTTCGAGCTGCGCGCGGATCTCCGCCTGGGTTCCCAGCAGCACATAGGGAGTCACCAGAGCGTCGGCGGCTGCCAGATCGGGTATCTGCGCCGCGAGGACGCCGGCCGCACCCTTCCGGTCGTCGGTGACGACCACCCGGTGCACGAGTACCTCCACCACCGGCCGCCGCCCGGCAGCCCCGGCGCCTTCGGCCACCGCGGACAGCTGACGTTCCACATCGGACAGGGACCAGCGCACCTGGTGATGGTGACCGTCCGGCAACGTACGACCGAGCCCACTGAGCCCGACGACGTCGGCGTGCGCGCCGGCAAGCCGCAGCAGCGCAGGGCTGGCCCCACCCAGCGTCAACGGGACCGTGACCGGCGCCAGCGAGGAGTCGAGCACCGCATCCCGGAGGCGAAGATAACGGCCGGTGTAGGTGACCTGCTCACCGCGCAGAAGACGTGCCACGACATCGACGAACTCGCCCAGACGTCCGACACGTTCGGCGGGTCCGGGCCGTTCCCACCCACATGCCGCCCACTCTTGGGGGGTGTGCCCGGCACCGATACCCAGGCGCGCCCGGCCGCCGGAGATGATCGCGAGACTGGCCGCGTCCGCGGCGACGTGGAACGGCTCCCGCACCCCAGCGTTGATCATATAGCTGCCCAGTGCCACCCGGCTGGTCACCGCCGCTGCGGCGGCAAGCGTGATCCAGGGCGACAGCACCCCACCAGGATGATCGGGTGCGAGGAGCGCGGAAAACCCGAGCGCCTCGACCCGGCGGGCCAGCGAGGTCCATGACGACAATGCGGCGGGAACAGCCTGAACACCAACATGCACCGAAGAAGCACTCACCCGTGAAAGGACTTCCACCCTGGGCCGCGTACACGTCGTCCACGTTCACGTTTCCGGTGTAGACGAGGGCGTTCTCGTCGGGAGCGGGTGGAGTGAAGCGTGTGAGGAAGTCGTCCAGAGCCTGCGGAGAGACGGTCAGGGCATTGGCGCCCTGTCGCTGGTTGCGCTCAGTAAGGCGTTGTAGCAGCTCGTCGCGCTCAGCGGGCAGGTAGACGAGGCGCCACCGGCCGTCGGCCTGCCCGACGGTCTTCTTCCAGGCGTCGCGGTTCTCGCGCAGCCACAGGCCATGATCGACGACGACGTTCCGGTCAGCGCGCAGATGGTGGATGAGCAACTGGCGGATAGCCTCAATAACAGGACGTTCACGTTCGAAGTACTCGTGTTCCGGGTAGTCGACGCCATAGCGGCCCTGGATTGAGAGTCGAGCGGCTTCTCTGACGACAGGGCCTCGACATGGCGGAGGGCTCGCTCCTGCGACAGCCGGAACGTGTCAGCGCTCATCCGCGCAGTGTGCCTGAGTGCGATCTGCCGTCGCATCCGGATTGAACCTCGCTGGCGGACTGCTGCCCATCGCCATCTGGTTGTTGTCCTCGTCCTCACGCTGATCGCTGCTGGCAGCCTGATCCATCCCACGCTTTCTCCCAGTCTCCTTGTTGTTCCTTTTTTCGGCACGCCGCGCCAGTGTCACGCTCGGACACCGCCCTGGCCATCGGCATTCGTTTCTCCTCAATGAAATAACTCAATATATTCCAATTGTTTTTACGGCGATTATCGCCAAGATTCTCATGATGGACACATGCTGTCAGCATTAAGACACGCCTTGACACAGTACCTGCACGCAGTGTCACCATGAATGTGCAGCCGCTGACGACCGTGACAGTCCGTCACTCGGCGGCCGAGGGAGTGTTCCCATGGCAAACCCGAGACAGCCCACGATTCGTCTGAGCGTGCGTGGACCTACCGCCACAAGCGCGCAGCGGGCGGTCAACCATTTCGAGCCCGGAGAGCGGCTCCCGACGGGCGGCATGTTCGGACCAAAGACCGACGTCGCCGTCAAGATGTAGGCATTTCCATTTCGAGGTCAGTCCGTTTGGCATACCGAAACGTGGTCTGCAGATTCTTGCGACCGAGTTTTTTACGGGTCGGGGGAGGCTTACCCCGGCGTTGACCAGTTCGATCCCGTGCGTGTGACGCAGCTGGTGCAGTATGGCGGTCACCTCGGCTCGTATCTGCCTTGGTTCCGGTTGACCCTGAAATGATCAGGATCTGTACGTGAAATCTAATCAACTGTTGTCCTGAACGAAGGGATTAGTGCCTTGCTGCTCAAGCGTGCAAGACGATTCGGCGTTGTCGCGGCTCTGGTTGCTGGCACCACAGTGTTCAGCGCGGTATCCGCTTCGGCGGACACACAGGCAGCCAACGGTGTGAAGGTCGCCGACAAGGTGTTCTCCTCTTCCAGCCCGAAGGCCGCCTATGATGCGTTGTCCGAGAGTGACCGCGTGGCGTTTACAGCGTCGACGACGGTGGATCGGATCGAGACGCACACGGTCGGGAAGGGCCTGGGCGCCAACGCGGGCAAGACCGCGAACTCCTTCGACAGGGCCGTGGCAGCCAGCGGCTGCTGGTACTTCACCTTCCGCGGCCGCGCCAAGGCGGCAGCGGGCAACACGCTCTATACCTACTGGCAGAACACGGCCGTCTGCGCCAGGAAGGGGCGCATCACCGCCGTCTGGACGGACAACGTTGACGGGGAGACCAGCACCCCTGGCTGGCGTATCGACAAGGACCCGACGACAAAGACAAAAAACGTCGGCTGGGAGGGCCGGGGCGTCGCGCGGTACTATTTCGTGCTGGGCGTCGGTGGCTGGGACATCCAGCACCCCACCACCTGTCTGCAGGGCAGGGTCAATGCCGACCGCGTACACTACGCAGTGTCCCGTTCCTGCAATATCGGCTAGATAACCATGGGACACTGACTCTGATGACCACCGCCGAACGCGACTCCCGAAGAAGGCCCGAATCAATGTTCGCCATCGCCATCGCCATTGGCGCACTGGGGACACTCCTTTCCGTGGTACTCGCTTTTTCATACCCATTGATCGCTCCGCTGGTTGCCGTGGCATCGATCGGATTTTCGACCGTGCGCTACCGCCATGACAGAACGACGATCTGGGTCGCGTTGGCGGTGGTCAGTTCATTCGCATTGATCGTTGCCGGCATGATCGATCTTGGCTTGCTCGGCGCCGAAAACACGGTGGACACCCCTCGGGGCCCTTTTCCCACTGAACGATGAATCAGATGGTGGTGCTGACCTCCCCGCCGTACTACGGCCTGTGTGACTACGACCCAGGCCTCGCCAAGGTCGCTCTGCGTAGCGATCTCTCACGTTAGGTTGCGAGGAAAGCGAGGGCCCGGTTGCGGTCGCGGGCGATGAACTCGGTTGTCTCCTTGATTTTTGTAATGACTTGTGGAGGCGGATGACGGCAACGGTGGCGGCATTCGGGAAGTCGATGCCGTCGGCGGCCGTGGTCCAGGTGGTCCAGCGCCTGATCCGTCCGTGCGAGCGTTCTTCGACCACACTTCCGGGGTCTTCCTTGATGAGTGGAAGACATCGGGAGAAGACCTGGACGAGAAGGGTCGGCTGGTTCCTCTTTACATTCATCACGTAGTCGATGCCGTGCCCTTGAAGATAGCGGGCGGTCTCGCGTTGGGTGTGGGCCGCGTCGAGGGTGACAATGGTCTGGCCTGGAGTGGTGGTGATGTTCTCCAGCAGGTTCCTGACCTGGGTGATCTCGTTGGTGCCGTCGGGTACTTGAGTCTGGGCGACGACACCCTCCCGGTGGAACATGGCTGAGAACAGGGTGACCTGCTGGTTCTCGTCGGTCCAGGCCCCGCGCAGCACCTTGCCGTCGAGAGCGATCACGAGATCGTCGTCGTCTCGGGTTGCTCGTTCGAACAGCCACGCGCCGACAGCGAGGTCGAGCGCGGCCGCGTCTATTTCCTCAAGAACACGCCGGATGGTGGACTCGCTGGGCACGACGAAACGCCGCTTGAAGTGGCTGCTGGAGATGGGCGCGGAGCTGGTTGGCGACCGCGACCCGGTGGGCGACGAGGTCTTTGCGGGCGCGCACCGTGCGGCGCAGCGCGGTCGTGGCCGGGCTGTCGCGGACGAGGGGGCACAGCCCGGCGCCGGTCGGTGCGTACGACGTCGGGACGTAGGCGTCGAACCGGTCGTCCTTGTTGCCCGCCGACCCGTAGCGGGAGCGCAGGTTCTTCAGCTGCCCGGGTGGGATCACCAGCACCGTCAGCCCGGCCTGGAGCAGTGCCTCCACCATCGGCCCGTCCGGGCGTTCGATCCCGACCTCGGCCACGCCGCGCTTCAACAGCTGCTTGACCATGCCCTTCAGCCCGGCGGCGTCGTGGGAGACCGTGAACCGGTCGAGGACCTCATAGGCGATGGCCTCCTCCTGCGACCACGCCGCCAGCACCCCGACTGGCGCGCCAGCCAGCGCCTGCCAGCTGTCCCAGGAGACCAGCACCGCCTCGGGGCGGCGCTGGCGGCCGACCACCACGACCGCCTCCGGATCCACGGCGAACGCGTCGAGCAGGGCGGACAGTCGCTGCCGCACCTCCTCCGTTCCCAGCACCTCGAACGACTTCTTCCTCTCCATACCGTTAATATCCATACCGTTAATACTGTAG
>NZ_CAAAFR010000098.1:0-4293 GCF_900634745.1 Protofrankia symbiont of Coriaria ruscifolia | reverse complement strand
TGTGTCGCGCCTGAAATCTTGGACATATATTCGGCTAGTGATGTGAGGATCTCGTCGGCTGTCTTGGTCCAGACGAACGGTCTGGGGTTCTCGTTCCAGTGGTCGATCCAGGTACGGATGTCGGCTTCGAGTGCGTGGATGGACTTGTGAACGCCGCGGCGGATCATCTGGTCGGTGATGAGGCCGAACCAGCGTTCCACCTGGTTGATCCAGCTGGAGCCGGTCGGGGTGAAGTGGACGTGGAAGCGGGGGTGGCGGGCAAGCCAGGTCCTGACCTCGGGTGTCTTGTGGGTGGCGTAGTTGTCGCAGACGACGTGAATGTCCAGCTCGCGGGGGACGTTCTTGTCGATTTTCCGGAGGAATGTGAGCCATTCCTGGTGGCGGTGGCGGCGGTGCAGGTCACCGATGACGGTGCCGTCGGCGATATTGAACGCCGCGAACAGGCTGGTCACGCCGTGACGGGCGTAGTCATGCGTGCGTCTCTCGGGCATGCCGGGCATCATCGGCAGCACGGGCTGGGACCGGTCCAGGGCCTGGACCTGGGATTTCTCGTCCACGCAGAGCACCACTGCCTTCTCCGGCGGGTTGTGGTAAAGGCCGACGACGTCCACGACCTTTTCCACGAACAAAGGGTCGGTGCTGAGCCTGAAGGTGTCGGTGAGGTGCGGCTTCAGGTCGAATGTCTTCCAGATCCGTCCCACGCTTGAGGCGCTGAGGCCGCTGCGGCGGGCCATCGAGGTCCGGGACCAGTGGGTGGCGTTTCTCGGCATTTCTTCCAGGGTCGCGGTGACGACCTGTTCGACCTTGTCCAGCAGGATCGACGGCGGCCGTCCGGGGCGGTCCTCGTCGTGCAGCCCGTCGAGCCGCCGGCTGGTGAACCGGCCACGCCAGCGGGCGACCGTGTGCTCGCCGACACCAAGCTTCACAGCGACGACCTTGTTGTCACCGCCATCCGCGCAGGCCAGCACGATCCTGGCCCGCAGGGCCAGCGCCTGGGCCGACGTCGCCCGCCGCACCCACCGTTCCAGCTCCGCACGCTCCGCTTCCGACAGTTCCAGGCCAGCCTTCGGCCGGCCGGGCCGCGGGCTGTCATCCAAACCCACCAGACCGGACTGCGCGAACCGGCGCCGCCATTTCCCGACCGTCACCGCGGTGACCCCGACAGCATCCGCGACCTGCCCGTTCGAGGCGCCCGACTCGGCGCAGGCCAGCACGATCCGCGCCCGCTCGGCCCGCCGCGACGACCCCCTCGCCCACACCGCGAGCGTCTCCCGGTCGTCGTCCGACAGCACGATCTCCACAGGCGCCGGTCCACGATGAGCCATAAATCATACTAGCAATATATGTCCAAGATTTCAGGCGCGACACAGTAGGAAAAACGTACGGAAATCCTTACAGGTCGGCAACCTGTGCTATTTGATCTTTAATGGGGTACGGGGAGGACACCCGCCATCCCAACCCGTCAGCAGTCTTCCGGAGATCCCAGCCCTGCCCATCGCCGCCTCCACCCCCGCCGCAGCATCGAAGCCTGGGCGCACGAACTGCCCGCCAGAAGAGCCGTATTAGTTAGGTCCGCCATCTGGGGTTACAGGACTTGAGGAACAGCTGCATCGCCGGCCGTGGTCGACAAGAGTGTCCCTGTGACCACGGCGGATCGGTATCGACTGTTCGGGCAGCGGGAGGCGCGGCCGGAATCCCCGACGTACGAGCGGCTCGCCCTTGCCATCGCCGAAGACCTCGAGCTGCTTCGCCTGATCGACACGCTTCCCGAGCCGAGACGTCAGCCCAACCTGTTGTTCGCCGCCACCCGCTACCTCGCCGGCCCGATGAAAGAACCGGAGGCCTTCCGTGACTGGGCGCTGCGCCACTGGTCCGACCTTGCCCGGATCATGAGTCGGCGTCGCACCCAGACCAACGAACCCGCCCGCTGTAGCGCGCTGCTACCCGTCCTCGCGGGGTTACCTCAACCGCTGGCCCTGCTGGAGGTCGGGGCCTCTGCCGGTCTGTGCCTCTACCCCGACGCCTACCGGTATCACTACGGCCGTCACACCGTCGGCCCGGCCGACAGCCCCGTACAGCTCGACTGCGCCGTTGAGGGAGACGTGCCTCTTCCCGACCGGGTACCCGTGGTGGTCTGGCGGGCCGGTCTCGACCTCAACCCCCTCGACGTCTCCGACGACGACGATGTGCGCTGGCTCAATGCTCTCGTCTGGGCCGAGCAGCACGACCGCCGCCGACGCCTGCAGGCTGCCATCACCCTCGCCCGCGCCGACCCACCGCTGCTCACCCGGGGTGACCTCCTCACCGATCTGGCCGCGCTCGCCGCCCGGGCACCGGCCGACGCCACCCTCGTTATCTTCCACAGCGCGGTCCTCGCCTACGTCCCCATGGAGATACGCACAGCCTTCGTCGAACTCGTCCAAAGCCTGCCCGCACGCTGGATCTCCAACGAAGGCGTAGGCGTACTCCCGGAGCTGACCGCGGGCATCGCAACGCCACCCGCTGGTCCCGCCATGTTTCTGCTCGCTCTTGACCGCCGGCCACTCGCGTTCACCGCGCCTCACGGACAGGCTCTCCGGTGGTTGGAACCGCAAGACAGACATCCGTAAAGGTCGACGGAACATCGCGATCAGGATCTTGATGAGGTGATACAGCTTGATCCCTAGAGCGGGCGATGGCGTAGCAGGTCAGCGGTAGCGGTAGCGGTTGTAGACCTCGCGGCGGTGGCCGGTACTGACCACGACGATGACGAGTTCGGCGTCACGGGGTAGGTAGATGATCTGATAGTCCCCGACCCGCAGGCGCAGGCGCAGGTGTCCGGGTCGGCCGACGACCATCTTGCAGCCGGCGGGGCGAGGATCATCCGCTAACGCGACGATGGTGGCTTCAATACGCCGGCGAGCCGGCTGCGAGATCTTCCGGAGTTCCGCCAGGCGCCCGGGCGGACCTCGATCTTGTAGGACGCCACAGCCAGGTCAGGATGCGAGTAGGTCGGTGTCGCCGAACTCGGCCAACACGACCTCGAGTGGGATGCTCTCCCCGGGCTCGGCCCAGGCGGCGTCGATTGCCTGGCGGTCGGCCTCCTGCTCGGCTTCCGGGTAATCCTCGTCGTCCCACAACGGGATGGTGCCGGGTTCGTTCACACGATCACGGTACGCCGGCAGGTCTGGGCGGGCAGAAGACATGCTCACGTTCTCGCGGGGCGGGGCCCGGCCAACCTCACGTCCACCTCGCCAGACCAGGTCCACGCGACAGCGGCGTGGGCAGGCGAACTGGACATCGACTACCTCGACGGGGCGATCATGACTCCCGCCCCGACCATCGGGCAGCCAGCAGCCCTCGTCCTGTACAGCGGCCCGCAAGCCGCTTACCAGGCGTACTGACCGCGTCCAGGGCTGCGGAAGTTCCCGGAGATCGGCCGGGAGGAGCTCTTCCGGTTCTTCACGCTGACCCCGGCAGACGTGGCGTTCATCGATCCTGGCCGGGGACCGGCTGATCGTCTCGGACTGGCTGTCACCTTGTGCACGTTGCCGTGGCTGGGATTCGTGCCCGACGAGGTGGCGGCCGCACCGCGGGCGGCGGTGGTACGGCTGGCCGAGCAGCTCCAGGTCGACCCCGATCATATCCGGTCGTACGGGCGGCGGGCGAAGACCCGCACCGAGCACCTTCGGTCGGTGACGCGGTATCTGGGCTGGCGGGCGCCGACGACGCTGGAGCTGAAGGAGCTGGACGAGTTCCTGCTGGCGCGGGCGCTGGAGCATGACTCGCCGCTTCTGCTGTTCCGGTTGGCGTGCGACTACCTGATCTCGGCGCGGGTGATCCGGCCGGGTCCGGTGACGGTGGTCGAGCGGGTCGCGCACGCGCGGGAGGAAGCCCGGCGGGAGACGTTCGACCGGCTGGCGCACGAGTTCACCGACCAGCGGTGCGCCGACCTCGATGGCCTTCTGGTCGACGACCCGGCGATTGGGACGACGCGGTTGCGGTGGCTGGCCACCGGGCCGGTGGAAGCCTCGCCGGCGGCGGTGAAAGCTGAGGTCGCGAAGCTGGAGTTCCTGCGCGGCCTGGACGCGCACACCCTGGAGTTGTCCGTGCTGCCGGCGGAGCGACGCAGGTTCCTCGCGACGGTGGGTCGGCGGTTGACCGCGCAGGCGTTGCAGCGCCGCGAGCCACAGCGCCGCTACCCGATCCTGCTCACACTGTTGGCGCAGTCGGCGACCGACGTGCTGGACGAGGTCGTGCAGTTGTTCGACTAGGGCGCGTATCGAGTCGTGATCATTGGGTGGTCCGGCTGAT
>NZ_CAAAFR010000097.1:0-8871 GCF_900634745.1 Protofrankia symbiont of Coriaria ruscifolia | reverse complement strand
TAGTCCGTCTCGGCGCGGGAGAGCAAGGCCGCGCACAGGATGCGCGACGAGCTGGCCGAGCGCGGCAAGGCCGGCGAGGGCCGCCAGGCCCTGCTGGAGGCGATTCTCGCGATCGTCGCCGATCCGGCGGTCGCGGACGAGGACGTCGGCGGGCTGATCCGGGGAGAGAAGGTCGGGTGGGAGCGGCTGCGTTCCGCGCAGACGACCGCGTTGCCGCCGCTGCCGCGCGATCACGGGCACTTGGCCGCGTTGGACAGCTCGTACGGGTACCTGCGGCAGTTCACCCCACAGGTACTGGACGCGGTGACCTTCGCCGGCGGCACCGCCGCGACCGACCTGCTCAAAGCGGTGGCGATCCTGCGGGAACTGGTCGAGTTCTGCCGGCTGGTCGGCAAACCCGCCGATGCGGACGCGGCGCTGGCCCAGGTGAAAGACGAGCTGCACACCGCCCTGGGCGAGCTGGAACAGACCCTCGGCGAAGGCGATGGTCCGGTCCGGTTGGACGGCGAAGGGGACCTGGTGATCTTCCCGATGTCCGCGGAGGATGTCCCGTCCGAGGCGATCGCGCTCAAGGCCGAGCTGACCGAGATGCTGCCGTTCGCACCGGTCGTGTCGCTGTTGATCGAGCTGGACAAGCGCACCGGCTACCTGGACTGCTTTACCTACGCCGGCGGCAAACAGGCTCGCAGTAGCGAGTTGAAGCGCAACCTGATCGCAGTGCTGATCGCGCAGGCGACCAACCTGGGGCTGACCCGGATGGCCGATGCCTGCGGCATTCCCTACGACGTGCTGTCCTGGACCGCCGAGTGGTACGTGCGGGAGGAGACGCTGCGCGCGGCGAACCTGGCGATCATCGACTACCACGGCACGCTGCCGCTCACCCCGGTCTTCGGCACCGGCACCCTGTCCTCCTCGGACGGCCAGCGGTTCCCCGCCCGCGGCAAGTCGGTCACTGCGAGGGCTCTGAGCAGGTACTTCGCGCACGAGGGACTCTCGACCTACACACATGTGACAGACCAGCACACCACCTACGGCACGAAGATCATCGTGGCGACCAGGCGCGAGGCCCACTACGTCCTGGACGAGATCCTGGGCAACGCCACCGACATACCGATCACCGAGCACGCCACGGACACCCACGGCGTGACCCTGGTCAACTTCGGCCTCTTCGACCTGCTGGGGTTGCAGCTCTCACCCCGCATCCGGGACCTGGGGAAGATCACGCTCTGCCGGACAGGCTCGAAACCCGAGGCGGAGGCGGCGTTCCCACTCGCGGGGCCGCTGCTGACCCGCCGCGCCAACCTCGACCTGATCGCCGCGCACTACGACGACCTGCTCCGCTTGGCCGGGTCGCTGAAATTCGGCCACGCCACCGCGTCACTGCTGGTCGGGAAGCTCTCGGCCTCCGGCCGGCAGAACGCCCTGGCCGCGGCGCTCAAGGAATGCGGGGCTCTCCAACGCACGATCTACGCCGCCCGCTACCTGTCTGACCCGGCGTACCGACACAAGATCGCTCGGCAGCTCAACAAGGGAGAGTCGCTGCATGCCCTGAAGCGCGACCTGCTCTACGCCCACGAGGGCGCCGTCCGCGCCCGTCACCTCGACGCCCAGACCGAACAGGCGTGGTGCCTGACCTTGGTCACCAACGCCGTGCTGGCCTGGACGACCGAGTACTACGGGCTCGCGGTGGACTCGATGCGCGCGGCTGGCCGGCGGATCGACGACGAGGTGCTCGCGCACATCTCCCCGGCGCACAGCGAGAACATCAACTTCTTCGGTGCGATCAGGTGGACATCGAGGGCGAACTCGCGCAGCTCGGGCCGACTGGGTACCGGCCGCTACGTGTCCGCGACACCTTGTTCTGACCACGCCAGGCAACGTTCGTCTGGCCGTCGCCAGACGAGCCCGCAGGGTCGTTCAGGGCCTGCGGCCGTGGAAGGTGCGACGCAGGTCGCTCACCCAGGCGTCGGGGTTCTCCCAGGGGATGAAGTGGCCGCCGTGGTCGTGGGCGTTGACGTTGACGTGGTTGAACCAATCGGCCTGCGGGCCGGTCTTGAACGCCCGGACACGCTCGCCCGCGGTGTGGATGCCGGGCGGGTTCTCGTACGTGACGAAGGTGAGGCCGACCGGGGCCTGCACGACCGGGGTGCGGTCGTGGGCGGGGGCCCAGGGGTAGCGGTTGGCGTTGGCGTAGTAACGCATCGACGTGGCGATGGAGTTGTTCACCCAGTAGATCGTGGCGTGGGTGAGCAGGTCGTCCTTGGTGAAGACGGACTCGACGTCGCCGCCGTTGTCGCTCCAGGCGTTCCAGCGCTCCAGCAGCCAGGCGAGCAGTCCGGCGGGTGAGTCGCTCAGCCCGTGGGCCAGGGTGGCGCCGTCGAGCATGTGCACGGCGAGGTGGGACGCCGAGCGGAGGTCCAGCTCGATGATCCGGGCACGGACGTCGGCGGGCTGGTCGTCGGCGAGGGGCCGATTCCGGGCGAAGTCCCAGGCGCGGGGGCCGGTGAAGAAGTCGAGCGGCAGCCCGGAGCCGATGTGGATGCCGTACAGCTCGTCGGCGTACTTGTGGCCGAGCTGGCTGGAGACGATCCCGCCGATGTCGCAGCCCCCGGCGGCGTACTTCTCGTATCCCAGGGTCTCGGTCATCAGGGTGTGCCAGAGGTCGGAGACCTTCCAGAAGTTGACGTCCGGAAAGCCGGTGAGCGGGCCGGGGAATCCGAAGCCGGGCAGGGAGGGTACGAGGACGTCGAACGCGTCGGCGGGGTCACCGCCGAACGCGGCCGGGTCGGCGAGCGGGTCGATCACCTTCGACCAGTGCCAGAACGTCCATGGCCAGCCGTGGGTGAGGATCAACGGGATCGGGTGGGGGCCGTGGCCGGGCTTGTGCATGAAGTGCACCGGGACACCGGCGACGCTCACCTGGTAGTGCTCGTAGGCGTTGATGGCGGCCTCGGCCTTGCGCCAGTCGTAGTCGTCCCGCCAGTAGGCGACAAGATCACGGAGATAGCTGTCCGGGACGCCGTAGGACCAGTCCCCATTCCCCTCGTCCAGCGGCGGACGGGTCAGTGTGAGACGGGCGTGCAGGTCATCGAGGACGTCGTCGGACACGTGGATCGGGGCGGGCTCCAGAGGGAAGGCGTGCAGGGGGGTCATGGCGTGGTTCTCCTTTACTGGGTAGGGGGAAGCGGTGTCGTCGGCCTGTTGGGTGGTTGGGCGGCGAGCCGGGCCGTTTCAAGGAGTGCGTGCAGCGACGCGGCGTGCTCTACGGACGCCAGGCGAATGAACACCGCCGTGAACTGCTCCATGCCCGCATCGGGGCGGCCGGCTAGCGCGGATGGGCGATGCCGGACGAGGGTGCGGTTCCCAGAAACGGTCCATTCTGAGAGCTTCAGGCCGGACCGCCCCTGGATCGGGTGCACAGCCCCGGATTCTTTCTCAGAACCCGTTCTCACGTGAACGGAGGTCGTGACAGTTGTGGGAGAGGTTTGCGAGAAGATTTCGAGGGTGAGCAGCGAACCGGATGCCACCGCCGACACCGACGCGGTAGAGCGGTATCCGTGTCCCCGGTGCCTGGTCGAGCCGGGCTCGCCGTGTCGGTCTCGATCCGGCACGGTCGCGGGGACCTACCACACCGGCCGGTTCATGAAGGTCCCTCGGCTGGCGAAGCAGCTGCGGGTGCCGACCCCGGCGGCCCGCGGCCCGGGCCAGCTGTGGCGGCCGGGCACACCACCAGCACCCATCCCGTCGGACAGGCCCGCCACCGACATTAGGGTGGGCTACGCCCGGTGCTCGCACGTCACCCAGGAACTCCAGTCACAGCTCGACGCCCTGGAAGCGCACGGCATCCCGCGAGACAAGATCTTCGCCGAGAAGGTCTCCACCCGCATCCGGATCCGCCCGAAGTTCGAGGCCGCCCTGGACCTGTGCCGGCAGATCAAGGCCCACGCCCCGCACTGTCGGGTGCTCCTGACCGTGTACGAGATGAAACGGCTCGGCCGCGACTCCGCTGAGCTGACCGCGCTCGCGGACCACCTCACCGCGCACGGCATCGCGCTGGAGATGCTCGCCGGACCCCTGACCGGTATCTACACCCCACCGGTACCGGCCGCATCCTGTTCGCGTTCTTCGCCGCGATGGCCGAGACTGAGCGCGAGAACATCCGCGAGGCAACCCTGGAAGGCCTCAGCGCCGCGGCCCGCAAGGGGAACCACGGCGGCCGGCCCCCAGTGATCACCGACGACATGCTGCACACCATGCTGCGTCGGCGCGCGAACGGCGAATCGGTGGCGGACATTCGTCGCGACCTGATCATCCCCACGGGCAAGCGCAAGGGCCACAACCCGAGCCTGGCCAGCATCTACCGGGCGCTGGACGAACACGCGAAGCGCCAGGCGCACCCGGAGGCGCTCGACCAAGCCCGCGCCGACTTCGCCTCCAGCCAGGCGAGCACCTGACGGGTACGACCGTCCCACAGGATCACGCTGGTCAGCGATATCCGCCCGATTTTCGGCGGATGCTACGGCGACCCCAGGAAGCGGGCTGACGGTCGTCGCGGGACACGCCGGCGGCCGGCTTCTGGCCCACTGGTAGACACATGACAATATGAGTACGCAAAGTAACGATCTTGTTATTCTTCGTGATGTCGGGGTGTGCATGGTGACGCCCACCGGTTCTACGGAGCGGAGAAGCGACGATGTCCGGTCAACGATGGCAGGCCAGGATATGGGCGGCGATGTTGGCTGCGGTCGGAGCGATGCTCCTGCCGGCAGCTGCTGTGGCTTCCCCGTCCGGACTGGGAGTAACAGGATCGGGGACGGCAGGAGTGCGCGTCCCATTGGATGCGCTTCCGCCGTCCGCTGCCGGTGCTGTCCACGGGTGGGGCATCCGGCCACGGGCCGGCACGCTGTACGCCTGGGGCCGGAACAACACCGGCCTGTTCGGGAACGGCACCACCACCGACAGCTCGGTGCCCGTGCGGGTTTCCGGTCTGACGGGGGTCCGCGCCATCGCCGGCAGCGGAGTCACAGGGTATGCGTTGCGCCGGGACGGCACGGTCTGGGCCTGGGGTAAGAACAGCTATGGCCAGTTGGGGAACGGCACCACCACCGACAGCCTGCTGCCGGTGCGGGTTTCCGGTCTGACGGGGGTCCGCGCCATCGCCGACAGCGGAGTCACAGGGTATGCGTTGCGCTGGGACGGCACGGTCTGGGCCTGGGGTTATAACGCGGAGGGTAACTTGGGGAACGGCACCACCACCGACAGTTCGGTGCCGGTACAGGTTTCCGGCCTGACCGGGGTCACCGCCATCGCCGGCAGCGGGAATACGGCGTATGCGCTGCGTCGGGACGGTACCGTATGGGCCTGGGGCGGCAACTTCTTCGACGGATTGGGCCCTCTCCCCGCTCCCACTCTCTTCACGTCGGTGCCGATACAGGTTTCCGGCCTGACCGGCGTCACCGCCATCGCCGGCGGCGGCCTCTCCGCGTATGTGCTGCGTTCCGACGGCACGGTCTGGGCCTGGGGCGGCAACAACGTCGGCCAGTTGGGGAACGGGCATGGCGGCGTCGGCAGCCGGACTCCGATACCAGCACAGGTTTCCGGCCTGACCGGCGTCACCATCATCGCAGCCGGCCCATATACGGCGTATGCGGTGCGTTCCGACGGCACGCTCTGGGCCTGGGGCCAGAACTGGAACGGCCAGCTGGGGATCGGCACCATCTCCATACCCGGCCTCGATGTGACGCTGCCGGTGCAGGTCTCCGGTCTGACCGGGGTCACCGCCATCGCCGGCGGTGATGAGAACGGATATGCGGTGCGTTCCGACGGCACGCTCTGGGCCTGGGGCGGCAACAGCCACGGCCAGTTGGGGAACGGCACCATCGGTGCCGACGTCCCGGTGCCGACACAGGTTCCCGGTCTGACCGGGGTCACCGCTGTCGGCGCCGGTTCGGGCATCGGATACGCGATTACCCGTCTTCCGCACATGGGCCTGTGACCTGCGACAACGGATTACATGATCGAATTACTCAACGCGCTGACCTGCAACGATGCACTCATGTGCGGAGAACGGGCGATTACGTCTTTCTTCGCGGCGCATGGGCAGCCGCAGGACCGTTAACTGACGGCGGCAAGACCGTGGAGGCATCGCTGCCCGACCTTCCATGACACGCACGCCAGCGCGTGGGCGAGGCTTCCTCTTGCCCACGCGCTGGCCACCTGGCCAACTGCTGACGGTTCTCGGTGAGCCCGCCATCCGCGCGCTGGAGGTCAGTCTCGCTTGAATGCCTCCCGGCGCAACATCTGGAACAGCGTGGGGGCACCTTCGGAGGTTGTCACCGCGACCGCCTTGTGTACGAACCGGGCATCGGCCGCCTGTTCGAGCAGGCTCGCGGCAAGGTCCGCGCGGCTGGTGAAGATACCCGGCGCCTGGTCCTCGCGAAGCTCGTAGCTCGTCACACCGGGTGCATCGAAAAGGCCCGAGGGGCGCATGATCGTCCAGTCCAGGTCGCTGCCGCGCAGGAGTCCCTCCATGCGGCGCATGTCGGCGTAGGTCGTCTTGCCGATCGTCGCGGTGATCAACGGCTGGAAGACACGGTTCAGCAGGAAACCGCCGTCCGCATGACGGTGCGGCTCGGCGGCGCTCGAGCTCACCACGACCACTCGCTTGACCCCGTACCGCACCATCGCGGCGGTGATGTTACGGATTCCGTCGCTGTAGATGTTGATCGGCTTGCGGGTGAACGGCACGCCGAGCGTCGACAGCACGACGTCGGCTCTTTCGACAGTTCGGTCGACGGCCTGCGCGTCATGCACGTCGGCCTCCACGACGTCGAGCCGTTCGTGCGTGATCGGGAATTCTGCCGGTCGTCTGGTCACCGCGGTGACGTCGTGACCAGCGGCCAGCGCCTGCCCGGTCAGCAGCCGGCCGGTCGGCCCGTTGGCTCCGAAAACGACGATCCTCATGATTACGCTCCTTCTGACCCGCGGGTGCGCAGGTCGCCTGGTTTCGTTCTCTTACTTGCGCTTACTTGACGTGTCGATCAGTCCGAGAGGGTTTTGTATGGTCCGCTATGCGGTGATACCTGCGATGCGGTGATATTTTGGCGCCCATATCCGACGGTAGAGGAACCTGACAGGTGGTGGCAGCAGCCCGAGTACTTTGGCTTGTATTACCTCGGATGCGTCGTCGAGCAGCCACGGGAGGAACTCCGCGCCACCACGCAGACCTTGTGTTTTACGGATGGTCGCGGTGAATGCTGCCCATCCGTCGGGGCCAAGATATGCCTCGACCAACGGCAGGGCTTCGTTTTCCTCGTGCCGCATATGGACGGTCAGGCTCGTGGCGAAGGTATCGATGCTCTCCATAAGGCTTGCCGCGTTGTCCGATGCGAGGGCGTTGTCGATGTGTTCGAGATGCGGGTCGATCTGCGCGTGCTCGGCCTCCATCTCATCGAGGACAGTGATCTCGTCAGGCCGAAGTGCTTTGTTGCGTAGCAGGGGCCACAGGGCGGTGTCCTCGGCCTGGTGGTGGATGTGGATCTGCTTGGTAAACGTCGCCCAACGTGCGCGCGCTGCCGGTGTCCGGACGTCGCCACGTTCGTACGCGAGTCGCAGGCGCTGCAGGTCGCGGGTGAAGGCGGCATGCGCCGCATACATCATGGTGAAATCGACCGTGCCGGCCAGCGGGGACGTGTGGTCGTTCCCAGCGTTGGTGCTGTTGGTCATCTGTGCTCCGGGTAGGTAGATGGTTGATCGGGGGACCGCGCTGCTGCTGGTCCGGGAGGTCCTGAGGTGTCGGTTACCGGCGCCCTGCGTCTGGCGATCACCGACGGCGGCAGCACGCGGGGGAGGCGGTCGCGGTCACAGCCGGGCTGGTTCGGGCAACGCGTCGGATTCAGGTTGGTGGGCCTCACCGCGTGCGTTGCTGGTACGCAGCGCAATAAAGGCGCTGGCGAGCAGGAAGAAGCTGCCGGTCAGCAGCGCCCGGTGAAAACCCGAGGTGAGCGCGTCCGGCATGGCGGTGTGGTCCGCCAGCAGGTGGCCGGTGCGGGAGGTGGCGACCGCGGAGAAGATCGCCAGTCCCAGCGCGCCACCCACTTGCTGCGAGGCGTTGAGCAGCGCGGCGGCAAGCCCGGCCCTGTCGGCGGGCACGCCGGCGTTGGCTGCGGTGGTGACGCCGACGAACACCGCACCCAGCCCGAACGACACGATCATGAGGCCCGGGAACAGGTCGGTGAGATAGAAGCCGTCGACGGGAATCCGAGACAGGTAGTACAAGCCACCGGCCGCGAGCAGCGCGCCGATGACGATCACTGGTCGGGTTCCTGCCCGGGCGAGCAGTTGCGAGGAAATGCCGGCGGCAATGCCGACGCCGAAGCAGAGCGGGAGATAGGCCGCGCCGGTCTCGATCGGCGAGTACCCGACGACGTTCTGCATGTAGAGAGTGAGGAAGAAGAACATCGCGATGAGGCCCGCGAAGGCGATCAGCCCGGTGACGTCGGCGGCGCCGAGCCCCCTGACGCGGAAGATCGACAGTGGCAGCAGCGGGTTCCTGCCCAGCTGCTCGTTGATCAGGAATGCGATCAGCAGGACTGCTGCTCCGGCGAGCTCACCGATCGTGCGGCCCGAGCCCCAGCCCTGATCGGGCGCCTCCACCAGCGCGAAGACGAGCAGCAGCATCCCACCGGTGACCAGGACGCTGCCGACAATGTCGAAGTCCGTCAGCCGCGCGTGACGCTGGTCACCGGATATCAGCCGGAAGACCGCTGGAAGTACGAGCGCGGCGGCCAGTGGGTTGACGAACAGCACCCAGCGCCAGCCGGGGCCCTCGGTCAGCACCCCGCCGAGGAACACCCCGACAGCGGACGCGAG
>NZ_CAAAFR010000096.1:0-23473 GCF_900634745.1 Protofrankia symbiont of Coriaria ruscifolia | reverse complement strand
CGCCCACCCCGCCCCAGACTCCCAGCGCTTTGTGGCGGTCGGCGCCTTCTGTGAACGTCGTCGTCAAGATTGACAGCGCGGCCGGCAGCATCAACGCGGCGCCAAGTCCCTGCGCGAGCCGCGTGCCGACGAGGACCCCCGGGTTCCCGGCGAATCCGCCGATCAGCGAGGAAAGCCCGATCAGGATCGTCCCCGCTACCAGGACGCGGCGGCGACCGAGCAGATCGGCGACCCGACCGCCCAGCATCATGAAGCCGCCGTAGGTGAGCAGGTAGCCGCTGGGCACCCACTGCAAGCCCTGTGTCGAGAAGTCCAGGTCGCGCCGGATGTCGGGAAGGGCCACATTGACGATCGAGGCGTCGACGAAGTCGAGGAAGGCGACAGCGCACAACAAGGCCAGCGTGAGCTTGCCGCGGCGAGTCTCGAGGAAAGACCCGTCGGTGGCGATCGTAGAGTTGGCAACTTTGGAGCCGGTGCCGTTGGCTGCGACCACGTTGCCCGCAAGGCGCTCGCTCGGTCGGCTCGTCTCGATCAGGCGTTCGGTCCCTGAGCCACCGGTGATTGAGCCCAATTAAAGATCCCTCCCGTGCGTGGTCGTCGTCGCCGGCTGATGTCGGCCGTGTTTGACTGTCATCTCTCTGTCGGATCCCGATAGGCAGATGTGACCGCCGCAGCCGCCTGCGACGCCCAGGACCCGGAACTGGTGGACTCGGCGGTGCGGCCCTGTCACATCTGCGGCGCCGGATCCGTCAATGCTTAAGGAGGGGTTCGATCGAAGGGGGCGTGATCCGTGGACGATGAGACGTGGCAGGCCGAGCAGTTCGAGCGACAACGCCCACAGCTGCATGCGGTCGCCTACCGCATGCTCGGTTCGCTCAGCGAGGCTGAGGATGCGGTCCAGGAGACATGGCTGCGTCTGAGTCGCTCCAACGACGATGCGATCGGCAACCTCGGTGGCTGGCTGACAACGGTCGTGGGACGCGTGTGCATCGACATGCTGCGTGCCCGCCAGGCGCGCCGGGAGGACTACGTCGGCACCTGGCTACCCGAGCCGATCGTCAGCGTCGAAGACAGCGACGGCCCGGAGCAGCAAACGCTGCTCGCCGACTCCGTCGGCCTGGCCCTGCTCGTCGTGCTCGAGACACTCACCCCGTCCGAGCGACTCGCGTTCGTCCTGCACGACATGTTCGCCGTACCATTTGAGGAGATCGCCTCGATGCTCGAGCGGACACCCGCCGCGGCCCGTCAGCTCGCCAGCCGCGCCCGACGCCGGGTGCAGGGCAGCGCAACCGTCCCGGACACCGATCTCGCCACGCAACGCAAGGTCGTGGCCGCGTTCCTGGCGGCATCCCGCGCCGGCGACTTCGACGCCCTCGTCGCAGTGCTTGATCCCGACGTCGTGTTCCGCGTTGATACCGGCTCACACCCCCGGCCCGTGCCCGCTCTGCTCACCGGTGCCGTGGACGTCGCGCGGCAGGTCGCCGTCCAAGGCCCACGCTTCGCGCAGCACTGCCGGCCAGCTCTGGTCAACGGCACCGCCGGGATCGTCGCTCGAACATCGGCTGGCCTCATCGCGGTCGCCGGCCTCACCGTGATCGAAGACCGCATCGCCACAATCGACCTGATCCTCGACCCCGACAAACTCCACAACCTGGTCCTGGTCGACTAGCTCGGCTCTGCTGCGAGGTCATGACCGTGGCACCGGCCACGGCGGTGCCGGCCCCCCACTGACTGATCGACGCCACTGGTGACGCCACGGTTCATCAGGGAGACCATCGGTATGGCTGTCACACCCTGAACCCGATCGGCAGCAGCAGGTCGGGGCCTTGTGTGCACCCGTTCACCTGGCGGTCGTGTTCGCGATCTCGGGCGGCTCGCCGAGAGCGCGCAGCGCGAGACGGTGCAGCGTTCGTCGTTCGGACTCCGAGAGCGCGGCGAACACCTCCCCGGTGACCGCGGCGATCACTTCCTCGGTCCGCCGCACGGCTTGCCGGCCGGCGGGCGTCACCGACAGGCGGTAACGGCGGCGGTCGGTGGTGTCGCGCCTGCGAACGACCTCGCCGCGGCGCTCGAGGGAGTCGATGAGAGCCACCATGTCGCTGCGGTCGACCTGTAGGCGGTCGCATGCCTGCTGCTGCGACATCTCCCCGTACTCCTCGAGACAGACAAGCACGAAATGGGCGCGAAGGGAAAGGCCTTCCGCAGCCAGCGCGGTCTCCAGACGGGTGTGTGCCGGCCGGTAGAGCTGCCCGAGCGCGTACGTCGGCCACTGCAACAGGCCGCGGGGCCGCGGATGGTGATCTTGCATGCGTCCAGGATAGCCGATAGCGGGTTGATTAAATGATTGGCATTTCCTACAGTTTATAACGCCAATAGTTGATCCGCCCTCCACGCAAGGAGCTCACCGTGCCTGCACGCGCACCCGACCGTGCGGCGCCCGTTGCCGGGCGCACCCCTGGTCCACCGGCCGCGATCCCCGCCGCCGTCTGGCGGATCACCGCGGTCGTGGTTGTCGGGGCGTTCATGGCCAACCTCGACACCGCGCTCGTCAACATCGGGCTTGACACGATAGGTCGCGACCTGGGTGCGTCGCTGGCATCCACGTTCTGGTCGTCACCGCTCCGAACGACGCAACCGCCGACCTCGTCGTCGACGCGCTGGAAAAAAGGTCCGTAGCAGTATTCCGGTTCGATATCGCCGAGTTCCCGCAGTCGCTGGAAATCGGCGTGTCGCTGGAAGAGAGGTGGAGGGGATACCTCCAACGCGGCGCGCATGCTGTGGATCTGGGCCAGGTGGGCGGCATCTACTATCGCCGGCCGGGGCCGTTCGCACTGCCGGAGACGCTCACAGCAGCCGAACGGCGGTTCGCCGCCGCAGAAGCCCGGTACGGTTTCGGCGGCGTGCTGATATCCCTGCCGGGCCCGTGGGTCAACCATCCGTCACGTATCAGCCTGGCGGAGTATAAGCCTCTGCAGTTGCAGACCGCGGCACGCAGCGGGCTGCGTACCCCGCGCACCTTGATAAGCAATTCGGCGGTCCATACGGCGAAGTTCGCCGCCTCGTTGGACGGACCGATGGTGTACAAGCCGCTGAGCACCGGAGTCGTCGCCGAGGACGGGCAGGTCCGGCTCATCTACACCACGGTGGTGGATTCTGCCGCCCTGGACGCCGGGCCGGTGGCCTCGACCGCACACCTGTTCCAGGAGTGGATACCGAAGGCCCATGACGTCCGGCTGACCGCAGTCGGCAACCGGTGTTTCTCCGTGGCGATACACGCGGATTCCTCCGCCGCGCACACGGACTGGCGCGCGGACTACGACTCCCTGACATACCAGGCGATCGACACGCCGACCGATGTCGAGGGTGGCGTCCGGCGTTACCTCGACCAGTTCGGGCTGCTGTTCGGCGCTTTCGACTTCACCGTGAGTCCGACCGGTGACTGGTATTTTCTGGAGTGCAATCCGAACGGTCAGTGGGACTGGCTCGCAGAGATCACCGGCCTGCCGGTCGCAGGCGCCATCGCGGATGCTCTCACCGGACAGGGGCATAACAGATGACCCGGGTGTTCCAGGAGACCCTGACCGATCGCGATGTGGCGGCCGGCGCGGTGCCGGACTGGCCGCGGCGGGCCCGCGACCTGGCTGATGCCGTGGCAACGGTCATCCCGGATCCCGACCGGCAGTGGTTGGATGCGGTGCGCGCCGTACCCCGCCATGTTCTCGTCCCGCGCTTTTACCCGTGGCAGGGATCTCCCGACCCATGCCCGTCCGAGGATGTCCTCGTCGACGGCGCCGACCCGGCCCAGCGGGACCGCTGGTTGGCCGCGCTGTACGCCGACGAGACCCTGGTCACCCAGATCACCCGCGTCCGGCTACCCGACGATGCCGGTGGTGGGACGCTATGCAGGCCCACCAGCTCCTCGACCCTGCCGAGCCTGCTGGTCCGGATGCTCACCGACCTCGACGTGACCACCGGCATGCGCGTTCTGGAGATCGGTACCGGCACCGGCTACACCGTCGCGCTGCTGTGCGCCCGCCTCGGCGACCGCGCCATCGCCAGCATCGATCTGCACCCCGACCTCATCGACGCCGCCCGGCGACGGCTCGCCGCGATCGGCTACCACCCGACCCTGGCCGCCGGTGACGGCGCCAACGGCATACCCGCCGCCGCCCCCTACCATCGGATCATCACTACCGTCTCCGCCCCGCTCGTCCCGGCTGTCTGGATCGACCAGCTCCGTCCCGGTGGTCTCCTGCAGGTGGACCTGCGAGGCGACGCGGGCGGCCGGATCGCCCTGCTCCACCACGACCGGCCCGGCGTGCTCTCCGGCCGGTTCGCCACCCATCCGGGCAACTTCATGCCCATGCGGACGGACCCCGGCTATCCGCTGCGCGCCGGCCACAACCTCTCCGTGACCATCGATACGCGTGGCACCCGCCACACACACAGCACCATCGACCTTGCGGACTTCGACCACCCAGGCTTCCGACTGGTCCTGCACCTGCGGTTTCCCTCTGCGCGGGGGTTCGTCCGCCAACCCGACGGGCACCGACGCATCCTGGAGGAATCGGACGGTTCCTGGGCCGAGGTCCACCCAGCCGGCGCACCCGACGGTCCACATCCCGTCCGCTACGCCGGCCCCCGGAATCTGTGGACCACCGTCGAGGACGCCTATCGTGGGTGGACCAGCGCTGGCCGTCCCGGCCCGGACCGGCTCGGGCTCACCGTCACGACCGACCAGCACCAGCTCTGGACCGACTCCCCGGAAACGATCATCGTCCAGCACCCCACGCCCTGAACCCAATCGGCAGCAGCAGGTCGGGGCCGTGCGCACCTGCTCACTTGGCGGTCGCGTCCGCGATCTCGGGCGGCTCGCCGGCACCACCCCGGTCGAGCTGCTCAAGACACTCGCCGCACCGATCTATTTCCGGCTGCTGATCACCGCCGAGCCGATCGGAGATGCCACCGCCGAGCACGCGGCCCAGATCGCGCTCGCTGCCGCGCACGCCGGCGTACTTCGGGGAAGATGATCGTCAATTTTTGACCATGGAGGCACAGCGGACGGGGATGGGACGGGGGATTCGACTACACGTTGCGTTCCGGCGCCTGGGGCGCCGCTCCGATGTGGCCCGGTTGCTGCCAGGCAGGCCGGGTGGGCTGGCAGACTGGTCTGATGGCGAGCAATCCCCCGGTGTCCGGCGACCCGTCCCCGTCCCGACAGCAGGCCCCAAGCTCGGTAGCGGCGAGTTCGGTGGCGGCGGTGAGCACGACCGCGCAGGACGAGGCTGTCGAGATCTGCCGTGACCTGGTGCGCATCGACTCGGTGAACCGGGGCAACGGCGACGGCAACGAGCGGGCCGCCGCCGAGTACGTGGCGGCCAAGCTCGCCGAGGTCGGCCTTGAGCCCACCCTGCTGGAGTCCGCACCCGGCCGTACCAGCGTCATCACCCGGATCGAGGGATCCGATCCGCGGCGTCCGCCGCTGCTCATCCATGGCCATCTCGACGTGGTGCCCGCGGATCCGGCGGACTGGCGGGTCCACCCGTTCAGCGGCGAGATCGTCGACGGCAGCCTGTGGGGACGCGGCGCCGTCGACATGAAGGACATGGACGCGATGACGCTCGCGGTCGTCCGCGATCTTCTCCGTTCCGGCCGCCGCCCCCCGCGTGATCTTGTGCTTGCGTTCGTCGCGGACGAGGAGGCCGGTGGCACGCTCGGTGCCCGCTGGCTGGTCGACAACCACCCGCAGCTGTTCGCCGACTGCACCGAGGCGATCAGCGAGGTCGGTGGTTTTTCCTACACGGTCTCCGACGACCTGCGCCTCTACCTCATCGAGACGGCCCAGAAGGGCATCGCCTGGATGAAGCTCACCGTCACCGGCCGCGCCGGGCACGGGTCGATGACCAGCGACGACAACGCGGTCACGGCACTGTGTGAGGCGATCGTGCGTCTCGGCCGGCACCGCTTCCCGATCGTGGTGACCCCGACTGTCCGGACGTTCCTGGACTCGGTGGGTGAGGCGCTCGGCATCGAGGTCGACGCCGACGACCTGGAGACCACGATCGCCAAACTCGGCCCGATCGCCCGGATGATCGGTGCGACCATCCGCAACACCGCGAATCCGACACAGCTCAATGCGGGGGAGAAGGTCAACGTCGTCCCGGGGGAGGCCACCGCCCACGTGGACGGCCGCTTCCTGCCCGGTCAGGAGGAGGAGTTCCTTCGCCAGATCGACGAGCTGATCGGTCCGGCCGTCCGGCGCGACTGGGTCGTGTTCGACCAGGCGCTGGAGACCGGCTTCGACGGTCCGCTCGTGGACGCGATGGCGGGTGCGCTGAAGGCCGAGGACCCGGCCGCCCGCGTGGTCCCCTACATGCTTTCGGGGGGCACGGACGCCAAGTCGTTCTCCCGGCTCGGTATCCGCTGCTTCGGTTTTTCGCCGCTGCTGCTGCCACCGGACCTGGACTTCGCCGGCATGTTCCATGGCGTGGACGAGCGGGTGCCGGTCGAGTCGCTGCGGTTCGGTGTCCGCGTCCTCGACCGCTTTCTGGCCGCCTCGTAGCGGGTATAGCGATCTGATCATGTCTGGTGACAGCTGGCAGGGGTGTGCGATGCTCTCGCCATCTCCGGACCGCGGCCCTATTCAGCCGTATCTGTCATACGATACTGATGTGATTACACGTGTGGCGACGGGGTAGAGATATGCCTCGGTTTTTCGCGATCGTGGAATCGATGTCGTGGAATCGATATCGGGATCGTCCTCAATGAAGTGAACATGGGGGACAAAGACGGCAGTCGAGTAGCCGGGTCCGAAGCAGACATCTAGTTTCGTCGGGGTCGGCCTCGTTCAAAGGGAGGGGATGTCATGACCTTTCGCCGTTGTCTTGTCGTTATCCTGATGATTGTTACGGTCACGCTGACCGGATGGGGAGGCGGAACCGTTCTTGCCGCGCCGGCACCGCAATCGGGGACGTCCGCACCCAGCCCTGACCGAGCCGAAGCGCTTGTACGAGCCCGTGGCTACACCGCCACCGAGACGGGTGGCTACGACCCGGACAACGATCTCAGCGTGATCGTCGGACGATGGACCGACGCCGTGGACGGCCATCCCCAGCAGGCGTTCCTCTTCCACCGCGGTCGTCTGGTGGGCACCGACACTCTGGTACCGAGCGCGACCATCGGGTGGCTCTGGTCCACCAGCGACGTCGTTGCGCTCACGTACCAGCTGTACCGGACCGACGACCCACTGTGCTGCCCTACCGCGGGCGCGGCGACCGTGCGCTACCAGTGGAATGGCACGAAGATTGTTCCCCTCGACTCCGTTCCGGCTGCCGACTGGTCGGCGTCCGCGAGCCGACGGGCGGTGCGGCTTTCGGAGTAGCCAATTGTCGTTGTCGCCGATGGTAATTGGCGGTCATTGGCACGGAGGAGCAAGAGAGAAGGCATTCGTCAGCGGCCGGCCGCCATGTCGGCATCCGGGGTCGTATCCGGAGGGCTGGAGGCGAGCCGCTGGTAGAGCGGGCTCATCCGTATCAGTTCCTCGTGCCGTCCGGTGGCCACGACTTCTCCCTTGTCGAGCACGATGATACGGTCGGCCGCACGAACCGTGGAGATCCGGTGCGCGATGACCAGAAGTGCGCTGGTGGCCGAGATCTCGCGCATTGCCCGGGTGAGTGCCCTCTCGTTGAGGGAGTCCATCTGAGAGGTCGGCTCGTCCATGAGCAGCACGGCGGGCCGGGCCAGCAGCGCTCGGGCAATGGCGACCCGTTGGCGTTCCCCGCCGGACAGTTGCACGCCGTGGTCGCCGACCTCGGTGTCCAACTTGTTGGGCATCCGCGCAACCAGCTCGGCGAGGCCCGCCGTGCCGACCACCCAGCGCAGCTCGT
Source organism: Protofrankia symbiont of Coriaria ruscifolia (assembly GCF_900634745.1). Classification (NCBI taxonomy): domain Bacteria; kingdom Bacillati; phylum Actinomycetota; class Actinomycetes; order Frankiales; family Frankiaceae; genus Protofrankia; species Protofrankia symbiont of Coriaria ruscifolia. The sequence goes on along the minus strand of NZ_CAAAFR010000096.1, from coordinate 15,587 downwards.
CCTCGGTCGCGTCGGGCACGGCATAGGCGATGTTGTCACGGAGCGTTCCGTGCAACACCGGGGTTTGCTGTTCGACCAGGTTCACCCAGGTACGGGCCGCGGAGCGGTCGATCGCGCCTACTTCCCGCCCGCCGAACAGGATCTCCCCACGGTCCGGCTCGTAGAAGCGCTCGATGAGCTGGAGCACGGTGGACTTTCCGGCGCCTGACCGGCCGACCAGCGCGATGTGGCCACGGGACGGCACTGTGAACGAGACGTCCCGCAGCACCGGTTCGTCGGTGTATCCGAACCACACGTCACGGAACTCGATCGACGGGGTGTCACCCCGCTGTTCAGCGACCCGACCGTTGCCCGATGCGCTGTTGGCCCAGACCTGAAGCCCGCCGCTGGCCTGAACCGGGCCCTGTCTTCCCTGTCTTCCGGCGCCGTTCTCGTCCTGGCCGGTACTGTCCGGCTCCCGGGGTAGCGCGAAGACCTCGTCGACGCGCTGTAGCCCTCCCATCCCGCGTTGGATCGTTCCCGCCTCCTCGAACAGCTCGGACAGCGGTATGACGAGGTAGGTGGCGTAGAGCAGGAAGGCGATGAGATCACCCAGCGACGTCGAACCCTTCGCGACGAACACCCCGCCGATCAACAGCACCACCAGAACCGAGCCCTGGACGGCCAACTGCATGGAGGGGGCGATGACCGAGTCCAATTTGGCCATCCGCACCCCGGCACGGTAGGCGTCCCAGGCGTGGCCGCCGATGCGCTCGCTCTCACGTTTTTCGGCGCGACTGGCTCGGACGGTGCGGATCGCGGCGAGCGCCCGTTCGAGGTCCGCGGTCATGCTTCCGACGCTGGCCTGGCTGCGTTCCGAGGCAATGCGGATGCGCACCAGCACGCCCAGAACCATCGCCCCGGCCAGCGAGACCGCGAGCAGTACGAACAGGAACAGCAACGCGTCCAGCCAGATCATCATCGCGACCGCGCCGATGACACCGATCGCGCTCGTGAGGAGCGCGGAGAAGCTGTAGGCCACCGCCTCGCGGACGAGTGTGGTGTCGGTGTTGGCCCGGGAGATCAGGTCACCCATACGCTTCTTGTCGTACACCCCGACCCGCAGCCGCAGCAGGTGATCGACCAGTCGGATCCGCAGGCCGAGCAGGATTACCTGACCGGTGCGTTCCAGCAGGTAGTTCCCAAGGGTGTCGGTCAACGCCTGGCCGGCGAACAGCACGAACAGCAGTGCGACAAGCGAGCCGGGAACGCCGCCGGCCTGCGCGGCGTCGATCACGTTCTTCACCAGCAGCGGCTGCGCGACCCCCAGGACGGTCCCGAGCACCGTCAGCGCGGTGGCGATGCCCATCGGCCGGCCGTGCCCGCGAAGCAGGCGCCACAACCCACCGACTCGCAGCGCGTCACGGTGTCGCTGCTCGCCGTTCCGGGACGTCGACGGCAGCTCGGCCGCGATCGCCTCACCCGTGTCGCTGATAGCGCTCATGACACTGTGACGCCTTCCGGAGGTATAGCGATAAGCGGCCGGAAGTAGTCGGCCGGCTCGCGCTCACCCACCATCACCCCGTCCGCCTCCACCCAGGCGTGTGCGGCGAACGGGCCGACCTTGCGAACGCCCACGCACCAGGTGGGCCAGACCCCCGAAGCCCGGCAGACCAGGGCGGTGGCAACGGAACGGGGAATGCAACCCTGCGCACCCCGACACACCATGCTCACCGCGGTGACGGCCTCCCGTGCGGCCAACGTCTGCCGATAGTCGGCTGGCGCGGCGCCTCGACGCAGCCAGGCCAGGACGGAACGGATCCGGCTTGGTGGCTGGGTGGCCAGCAGCCGGGCGGTTGCGACCGCGGCCATCGCCAGCGGCCTGCGCCGCAGAGGAAGGTCTCCTCCTCGGCGGCTCAACGACATGGGCGTGGTCATCGGTCGACACCTCCTTTTGTGAATGTGTCCCCGCCGGACCCGCTACGGCATGGTTAGTGCTTCCGGTCAGAAAGAGGTGTTGGTCCCGACAAGCCCGGCCGCGTGCAGGTCGGTCAGCAGGGCTTGGACGTCCCGGTTCGCGGTGGCCACATCCACGTCGTAACTTTCGGCTATAGCGTCAGCGGCCTCTGTGGTGCTGCCACCGCCGAGTAGCACCCGCAATACGAGTGTCCCCGTTGGGTTCAGGGTCCAGTACCGACCGCTGTGCTCATCCAGGAGCACGGTCCCGTAGTCGGTCTGAGTGTGGACGACGTCTGTCTGCAGCGTCAGCATTGTGCCTCCCCGTGGCTGTCCGGTCGGCCGGCCAGAGCTCTGTAGCTCTACCCTTGGCTACTGATCGATGAATGAACACCGGTGCTCTGCTCCTGCGTGAGCACCCGCAGCCATACTTCACAGGAGAAGGTCTGTTGGAGGGGCTCGTGGGCCCTCGAGGGTGCGTGGGAGTACCGGCAACCGGCCCGCAGTTTCTCCGCGTCCACTAGGCCGAGATCGACGAGCCGGGAGTCATCGCACAACGCCAACAGCTGGCCGTGGTTGGCGTCCAGCCCAGCTTCCTCCTCCGTCGAACCCTCCGCCTTCGTGATGCGCCCCAGCGAGCGCGTCGGCACGATCGCGCGCATGGCCTCCTTGAGCAGCGGCTTGTACTCCCACGGGGTGGTCCGATCGTCCGGGCGGACCGCAAGAGATGCCTCGACCACCCGGTCGTCGACGAACGGCGCTGCCAGCGGCACACCGGTCGGCGCGGCCAAGTAGCCGAACAAGCGTGCGGCCCCCGCTGCAGACCGGATGGAAAGGAGGTCGCAATGTTGGTCACGGGTGCCGGCCAGCGGCCCAGCCGAGTCCAGCACCGCGTCGAACGCCTGTCGCACCAGGGCGACGGTCTGCGGGGTGATCCAGGGGGGCAGCCGAGGGGCGTCGGCCCAGTCCAGGTCGGGAAGCCCTGGCATCGGGCGAGCGCCGATGACTCGTGCGGCTATATCGGACAGGTACGCACGGTAGGAGCGTGGCCGGAGCATCCACAGGCTCGTCAGCAACGGCCACCGATCTTGGACGCGAAAGCCGCGGAGCCGGTCGATGGCTGTCCACGGACGGGTACGCATCACCGAGGGCAGATAGTTGGGTGCTCCCTCCACGACCTCGTCGCCACCGAGCCCGGTCAGATGGACACGTGGGTCATGGGGGGCCAGCCGACGGAATCCGGCGAGCATCTTCGCCCTGTCGATGATCCCGATGAAGGGCCTGTCCAACCGCTCGTCGGAATCCGTGATCCCGTCGTAGACGAGAGGAAGCTCGTCACGTGGCAGGATTTCGTGCACCGCCTTGGGCAGGTCGTCCATGGCCAGGCGGGCCCACTCCAGGTCATCGTCACCCGGATCCCGGCCGATACCGGTATAGGCGACGAGCGTCGCCGGATTCCGGGCGGCCAGTAAGCTCCGAGCAGCCAGGAAGCACAGTGAGGTCGAGTCGAGCCCACCGGACAGATCGCAACTCACCGTTCCGCCCGCACCGGTCCGAGCATGTACTGCTTCGGTAAGCGCACTGCGTAACAGCCGAGCGCCCTCGGCCAGCGACAGCACAGGTTCGGGTTGCTGCCACCAACGGATCCTGCTGGGCCGCCCATCGCTGCCTACCAGGAGAAAACGGTCTGGCGGGAGTGCCTCCACAGCCTGCCACATCGGCTGATCGTCCAATGGATAGGGAGCCATCGGGTCGAGCAGGGACAATGCGACGGCACGTATATCCAGCTCGCTCGCGACGATTCCCGCCAGCACATCGGCGCGATCCCCGGCGATTACTTGGCCGTCCATCACCGTGTAGAATATCCGTCGCATGCCTGAGGCGGTGCCCTGAATGCGGCGGCGTCCGTCGATCTCGGCGACGAGATGGAAGCTACCGGGCAACGACGACGCCAGGACATCGAGTGCAGCGACATCCCGTACGCGCGCAAGGGTGCGGGTAAGACGGGCGACGGTGGCTGGGCAACATCCGATCAATGCCAAGCTGGAGTTCCCGGCCGCGGCTACCACGACACCGTCATTCGGCCAGTCACCCAGCAGCCATGGCCGTCCGGATCGGTAGCGCAGGCATCGCGGGGCCTGGCTGGTGAGCGGGGCGACGGTGTTGGCGATAGACCCGGAATCAGGCAACGTAACAAACCATGGTGTCCCAGGAGGCAAAGGGTGGAACATGGGCATCTCGATAACACCTCAGATAGGCAAGGCGGGTGGTGACGACCGGCCCGGTCGTCACCACCCGCCTATTTCTGACCCGCCCCGCTGCCGTCGGCAGGAGCCTTCGTGTTGGTCTGCCTGCTCGACACTCACGCGGCTGACGACACCCTCGGTGTGGCTAGTAGTGGTCGTGCCCGCCGTACCCACCGCGGCGACGACGGCGACCGTAATAGTCACGCCTGTAGCCATAGTAGTGGCCCTCGGTAACTGCGGAGAAGGCGCCGACTTCCTGGAGTGCGGGTGCCTGGTATGGAGCCCTCATGAGTGCCTCCCATCGGAATCTACGATGTCGGATGATCGGTCCGACCGCTCACCGGCCGAACCGGTCTCTTCCAGGCCGGTCTGCTGTCCGCGCTGTACAACCAGCCACCTTCCAGCATGCGAGCGATAGGTTCAGCCCTGGTTCAACCCACGTACATCCGTTGGTAGTGCAGTGCCTACTGCGTCCTTCCTCCCCGGCCGTCAGTCCTGGTCCACGTCGAGATCGGCGCCCAGTACCTGCTGATGAAGCCGGCGCAGGTCCACGCCTGGCTCGACGCCGAGCTCGTTGGTCAGCAACCGGTACACGGTCTGGTAGGCGGACAGGGCTTCGGCGCGACGGCCCGACCTGTGCAGCGCGAGCAGGAGCTGGCCCCACAGACGCTCCCGCAGGGGATATTCGATAGTGAGCGCACGCAGCGTGGGCAGAACGACGTCATGGTGACCACGGGAAAGGCGCACGTCGATCAGATCTTCCAGGACCCCCCAGTGCTGCTCTTCCAGCCGCACCGCCTCGGCCAGAGTAATGTCCTCGGGCAATTCGTCGAAAGGCTGACCGCGCCATAGCTCCAGCGCTTCCTGAAAATATTCGACGGCGATCTCGTCAGCTCCGTCGCGCAGTGCTTCCCGACCACGATGTGCCATCTTCTCGAAGACTGATACATCAAGTTCCCCGGGCGCCACGTTGATGCGGTACGCGCCTGATCGGCTTTCGATTCTGTTGTGCTCGGCATGATTGGGCGGCAGGGTTCGCCGCAACTGGGATACATAAGTCTTGATGTTGCCACCCGAAGATCGGGGTGGCTCCTCCTCCCAGAGAACCGCAGAGATCCGGTCAATGCTCACCCAGGTACCGGAGTTCAGGAGCAACAACGACAGCAGTACCCGCGGCTTGTGCTGAGGAATATCGACCGGTTTGCCGTCAAATCCGTACACCTCCAATGGTCCCAGCATGCGGAACAACATGTTCTCCTCACCGGTTCCGCGTATTCCAACGATCATCTGATTGGCGTACAACTCCATTCCGCGGGTACTCCCGTACCTAGCTACGATCGGATCGGCAGATGAAACTCACCGAACAGGGTGAATACTCCGGCCGCCGAAATGAGATCCCTTTTCGGGGATCGCCGACAGAGGCGCTGCACGAGTATCACCACATATAGCGGTACCCTGGCGGGAGTCGCGCCAATCTTGACGAAGCAGCTCAGTCGGAGGCCGGGTCCGGGGCCACGATGAGGAGAAGATCACCGACCTCGACGGAGACGCCGGAGGAATGGACCAGTTCGGTGACGTTCCCCGCGTGCGGACTGGTGACGCCAGCCTCCATCTTCATCGCCTCGATAGTGGCCAGCCTGTCGCCTTTGCGCACCCGGTCGCCGACGGCGACCGCATAGGTGACAAGGCCGGGCAGTCCTGCGGGAATCTGCGCCGGATCGCCCGGATCGGCTCGCCGGGCCGCTTTGGACACCGCCGCGATCGAGATGTCCCGCACCGACACCGGCCGCGGCTGGCCGTTGACCCGCAGGTAGAGGGTGCGCATGCCCGCGTCGTCGGGTTCGCCGACGTCGTTGAGCTCGACGATGACCTCGACACCGGGCTCCACGGTGATGGTCACCGGCTGGCCCGGGGTGAGACCGTAGAAGAACTCCTCGGTGGGAATCGTGGCGGAGCTGCCGTAGGCCGCCACGGCGGCGGTGTAGTCGTTCCACGGTCCGGGGAACAGCAGCCGGGAGAGGGTCTCGCGCCGGCCGGGTCCGTTCAGGGCGGCCGCGTCCTGCGCGCTCAGTTCCGTTACGGGCGCGGACGGCTGTCGCCCGGCAAGCGCCCGTTCGCGGAAGGGCTCGGCGAATCCGGCGGGAGGTGTGCCGAGCTCACCGGCCAGGTAACCCAGCACGCTCGCCGGCAGGTCGTAGCGTTCCGGACGTTCGCGAAGAGCGGCGACATCGATGTCACCACCGGCGATGAACAGCGCCAGGTCCCCGACGACCTTGCTGGTGGGAGTGACCTTGATGGGTTTGCCGAGCAGGTCGTTGGCCAGGGCGTAGCACTCCTGCACCTGGGACCACTTCGCGCCCAGCCCGAGCGCGATCGCCTGCTGGCGCAGGTTCGTCAGCTGGCCGCCGGGGATCTCGTGCCGGTAGACGGCACCCGTCGGCGCCCGCAGGCCCGCCTCGAACGGTGCATACAGGTCACGCACCGCCTCCCAGTACGGCTCCATCGCCGACAACGCGCCCAGACTGATCCCGGTCGCCCGCGCAGTGTGGTCGGTGGCCGCGACGAGTGCGGACAGGTTCGGCTGGCTGGTACCACCCGACAGCGGCGCGGACGCGGCGTCGACGGCGTCCGCGCCTGCCTCGGACGCCGCGAGCAGGGTGGCCAGCTGACCGCCGGCGGTGTCATGGGTGTGCACGTGGACGGGTGCGTCGAAGTTGTCCCGCAGTGCCGCCACCAGGATGCGTGCGGCGGCCGGCCGCAGCAGCCCGGCCATGTCCTTGATTGCCAGTACGTGCGCACCGGCGGTCACGAGCTGCTCGGCCAGGCGCAGGTAGTAGTCGAGCGTGTAGATCCGCTCCGCGGGATCCACCAGGTCACCGGTGTAACACAACGTGCCTTCGGCGACCGCCCCGACCTCGATGACCGCGTCGATCGCCGGCCGCATCTGCTCGATGTCGTTCAGCGCGTCGAACACCCGGAAAATGTCGACACCGGTCGTCGCCGCCTCGGTGACGAACGCCCGGACCACGTCGTCCGGGTAGGGGGTGTAGCCGACGGCGTTACGTCCACGGAGCAGCATCTGCAGGCAGATGTTGGGGACTCGCTCCCGCAGGGCGGCGAGACGTTCCCACGGATCCTCCGCGAGGAAGCGCAACGCGACGTCGTAGGTGGCCCCACCCCAGCACTCCAGACTCAACAGGCCGGGAGTGAGCCTGGAGTAGACGGGTGCGATCGCGAGAATGTCAGTGCTACGCAGCCTGGTCGCGAGCAGTGACTGGTGGGCGTCACGCAGGGTCGTGTCGGTGACCGCGAGCCGGTCGTGAGCCCGCAGCCGCGCCGCCCACTGTCGCGGACCCAGCTCGGCGAGCAGCTGCCGGGATCCGCCGGGCGCGGCGCCGGACGGTATGGACGGCAGCAGGCCCACCGGGTCGATCAGGGTGGTAACCGGTCGTGTGTGACCGTTCACGGTGCTGTTCGCCAGCCGGTCCAGCAGGCGGCTGGTCCGGTCGGTGCCGCCGTCACCGACCGACAGGGCCGGCCGATCGTCCAGGAACGACGTGGTCACTCCTCCGGCCAGGAAGTCCTCCTCGGCCAGCAGCCGGTGCAGGAACTTCACGTTCGTGCGCACGCCACGTATCCGGAACTCCGCCAGCGCCCGGCGGGCCCGCGCGGTGGCCTGCTCCAGGTCGGCCCCCCGGGTCGTCACCTTGACCAACAGCGAGTCGAAGTAGGGGGTGACCTCCGCACCCTGGTACGTCGCCCCGTCCAGACGCACGCCCGAGCCGCCCGGAGACTCGTATCGAGTGATCTTTCCGGTGTCCGGGCGGAACCCGTCCGCCGGATCCTCGGTTGTCACCCGGCACTGTACCGCGGCTCCGCGAATGCTGATCGACTCCTGGGACAGGCCCAGATCGGCCAGGGTCGCGCCACCGGCGACCCGCAGCTGCGCCGCGACCAGGTCGATGCCGGTGACCTCCTCGGTCACGGTGTGCTCGACCTGGATGCGCGGGTTCATCTCCATGAAGGTGTGCGACCCGTCGGCGGCAACCAGGAACTCCACCGTGCCGGCGTTGACGTAGCCCACGTGCCGGGCGAACGCCAGCGCGTCCGCGCACAGCCGGTCACGCACGGCAGCGTCGAGCAGGGGAGCGGGCGCGACCTCGACGACCTTCTGGTGACGCCGCTGCACCGAGCAGTCCCGCTCGTAGAGGTGGACGACCTCGCCCGTGGCGTCGCCGAGCACCTGCACCTCGATGTGGCGGGGCCGGTCGAGGGCCTGCTCGAGGAAGACCGTTCCGTCCCCGAAGGCCGCCGCCGCCTCCCTGATCGCGCTCGTCACCGCATCGTCAAGATTCTCTGGACGGTTCACCCGGCGCAGCCCGCGGCCACCGCCGCCCGCCGACGCCTTCACGAACAGCGGGAAGCCCATTGCCGCGGCCGCCGCGGCTGCTGCCGCCGGCTCGGTCAACGGAGCCGACGCCCGCAGCACCGGCAGGCCCGCGGCCACCGCGGCCTCGCGGGCGGCCACCTTGTCCCCGGTCAGCCGCAGCACCTGCGGCGGGGGGCCGACGAACGTGACCTCGGCGAGCTCGCACGCCCGCGCCAACGCCTCGCTTTCGGACAGGAAGCCGTATCCCGGGTGCAGGGCGTCCGCGCCGACCCTCTTCGCCACCGCCAGCAGGGCGTCGATATCGAGGTAACCCCGAACGGGATGCCCGGGTTGACCTATCTCGTAGGATTCATCAGCCTTTGTACGGTGCTGTGAGCCCACATCCTCGGGCGTGTAGACGGCAACGGTCCGCAGGCCCAGTTCGTGCGCGGCACGGCAGACGCGGATGGCTATCTCACTGCGATTTGCGACCAGGACCTTTGCGATCAACGTGTCATCCTCCACGACGCGGACCAGGTCGACCCCGAAGCGACCGCCGACTCGGCGAATTGTCGCAGCATTTTTATCCGTGTGCTTCTGTTGACGCATCGGGCCGTCCTGTGGCGGCGCTGCATGGCCCGCCGGTCGTGCCGGCCTGGACAACGCAGGACGGCACAACCGGTGTGGCGACGCCGCGCAACTCGGTCTGTAGTTACTGACAGTAGTTAATCGATCATCGGTTGACGAGCCTCGGCAAGCATCGTCAGTGGGCGAGCTTGGTGGCGAAGACGGCGGCCTGGGTCCGGCTCTCCAACCCGAGCTTGGCCAGCAGACTCGACACATAGTTCTTCACGGTTTTCTCCGCCAGGAACAGGCGGTTGGCGATCTGCCGGTTGGTCAGCCCCTCGGCGATGAGCGCGAGAATGCGACGTTCCTGTTCGGTCAGGCCGGCGAGCCGTTCGTCGTGGGTGGGCTCCTGGCCCAGCCGGCACAGCAGCCGGGGAGTCACAGCGGGGTCGAGAAGAGACTGACCCGCCGCGACCCGGCGCACGGCGTCCACCAGAGCCGTACCGCGGACCTGTTTGAGTACGTACCCGGCGGCGCCTGCCATGATCGCGGTGACCAGAGCCTCCTCGTCGTCGAACGAGGTGAGGATCAGGCAGGCGATGGCGGAGTCCTGGGACCGGACCTGCCGGCACACCTCAATGCCGCTGCCGTCCGGCAGGCGTGCGTCGAGTACCGCGACGTCGGGTTGTGCGGCGAGGATCACCCGGGCCGCGCCGTCGGCATGATCGGCCTCGCCGATCACCTCGATACCGGGCTCCCCGGAAAGAAGATCGCGCAGCCCGCGGCGGACCAGCTCATGATCGTCAAGGAGAAAAACCCGGATCGGTGTGACACCTGCCGTAACATCGATGGGCCCGGCCACGTTCGCAGATTCTTCTGACACGGTTTTCTCCGCCTGACCGGGGTTGTCCGTCACCGCACGTCATATTCTGTAAACAGATTCTAGTCCGAGCTGGAACGCTTCGACCCGCAGGTCCCGGGTAATCGCTGGATGCCTCCTTTGCCACGGCCGGTCGATGTCGTCACCTCCGGCGATGTCACAGCTGCCGTCGGCAGCAGGGCACAGGTCGAGCGAGTCCCGGCGGGGTGCGGGTCGGGCGAGTACGGGTCAGAACTGGATGCTCACGGTGCCACCGAGGACGAGGATCGGCCAGATGATCACGGCCAGGACGAAGGTGGCGAGCTGGGATCCGGAGTGAACCTGGTAGTTCTTGCTGATTGCGGCGACGATGCCGACGGCGAACCAGACCAGAGCGACGATGGGGACCTGTACCCGGGTACGCATGGTGGTCCTTTCTGGGCCGAGGAGCTTGTCCGGACGGGAGCCTGCACGGACGTCATCTCCGGCGCCTCGTGCAGATGCCCCACACTTGATCAACAGGCTAGTTGATCTTTACCCCGGTCCGGGTGTTCAAACACCTTGTAGGCGAATGTGTCGGCAATGTCTCGTGAGCACCCCAGTGCCGGGAGCGACCACATCATCCGGGATGATGCGCTATCGGTTCCACGTGAGCCGTTCACGGTCGTCACGGTCCGGTCGTCATGCTCCGGTTGTCACAGTCCGGAGCCAGTTCACATATCAGAGAGGACGTTGCAGATGCGCTTGGCTAGGGGCGGTGCGGAACCGGGTCCCGCGACCGTCGAACAGGTGGTCAGGATCCTGGAGGAGTATGTGGGCGGTCTCCCCGCCGCCGGTCCGGACAAGCCGTACACCTTCGTGCGCACCTGGACGCTGACGCACACCCTGTTCGACACCCCACTATCGAATGCTTCACTGGCGGATGTCCCGCTGCCGGGCGCATCGCTGCGGGTCGGCTGCACGGTCGTGCGCCGGTTCGCCGAGGACGACCGTTCCGGCGAGGCCGACGACCAGCGGACGTACGAGCAGCTCGTCGGTGCCGCACAGGTGCTGGCCGCGGGGGGCTTCCCGTCCGAAGAGGTCTACGAGGGCTGGCGGACGGTCGCCATCGACCTGCGTCCCTCGGCCACGCCGATTCCCGTCCCGACCGAAACGGACGCAACCGGGAAGAAGGTCGAGAAGAAGCGGCGCCGCGGTCTGTGGCGGTCGGCGCCGGTCGCCGCCTGAACGGCTGCGCCCAAGTCCCCGGGCCGCTTTATAGAGGTGTGCTGCGCTCGTCCACCGCGGTAGTTCGGTGGACGAGCGCGTCGGCCCGTCTCCACGTGCGCGAAAGGACGATAATCGCGCAATCTTCGCGTCAGGACCAGGGGGTTCGGCGGACCCACCGGTGGTCGGGGGCGTGGCGTCGGGCCGGCCCCGCGGCTCGCAGCTCACGGACGAACGGCAGGACGGCCAGTGCGCCGAAAATGAATCCGACCACATGGGCTCCGTAGGCGACGCTACCGCCCTCGGCGACACCCATACCGGTGAAGTAAATGTATTGCAGCACGAACCAGAATCCGAGCACCAGCCAGGCCGGCAGCCAGAACGGCAGGAAGAACAGGAACGTGACCAGGCCGATGACCCGTGCCCGCGGGAAGATGACCAGGTAGGCGCCCAGCACACCGGCCACGGCACCGGAGGCGCCGATGAGCGTCGTGCTCGAATGTCCCTCGAACAGCGCGAACCCGTAGGCAGCCGTGTATCCGCACACCAGGTAGAAGATCAGGTAAAGGAACCGTCCCATACGGTCTTCCACGTTGTTACCGAATACACCGAGGAAGAGCATGTTCCCGATCAGGTGTAGCCAGCTTCCGTGCAGGAACATCGACGTCAGCACTGACACGACCGGCGACTTGGTGAACGACGGCGGCGACTCCAGCTCGCACAGCACGCGGCCCTGCGGGTCCACGCCCGCGGACCGGCCGTTCGGCGCCTCCGGAGAGGGACGATTCTCCAACATCTCGGCGGGAACCGCGCCCCAGTGGTCGAAGAACCGCTGCTGCTCGCAGACGCTCTGCGGGGTCGCCGTGGTGAACCCTGCGACCGAGGTCACGATCGGTTCGAAGAGCACGAAGACAGCGATGTTCACTGCTATCAGCAGCCAGGTGACGACCGGCCGGCGACGCAGCGGGTTGATGTCGTGAATCGGTAGGACCACACACACATCCTGCCCGTACCGTCTCCGCCGGCGATAACCGCGTCCGTCTACGGATGCGGTTGCGGATCAGGCAGCGCTGCCGGCCGGGGCCCCAGCCGAGCCCGGTGACCTCACCCGCTGGTCCGCATGCCCACTTCTCCAGGGTGATGGCGTAGAGCACGCTCGACCCGCCGGCGTGAGCGGGGATGGTTCAGTCCGTGTCGGTGACGAAATCGAGACCAGTGGCGATCCATTCCGTGAGCTCCTCAGCTTGGCGAAACGGTGGACGTGGTCGTGGATTTGCGCCCGCCGCAGGTGGCAGGCTGCTCGGGCCGCGGCCGGGTTGACCGGGCCGCCGGCCGCATAGACCCCGGCTGGGTCGATATTTCAATCTGCGGGCCGGGCACGATCCGTGATCTAGTCGACCTTTTTTGCTGACACCAGCCGATTGTATTTTTCGACGACTCCCCGTTACCGTTCCCCGGTCTTGTCTCAGCCTTCCTCGCTTACCCGGGGCGAACGCTTCGAGCTGCGCAGACGCCGGATGCCCGTAGGGTTCCGGGTTGTGAGCGACACGTCCGACGACGAAGATCTGAAAATCAACCCTGTGTATGAGCGGTTCGTCTGGAATCCGGGTGATGTGAAGGTGTTCGATCCGGACGGCAACCCGTGGAAGCCTGGTGATCCTGTGCCCGACGACGTCAGCCGCGGAGCGGCATGGTAGCGATGGTCGTCCACCGGTAGGCCCGCTGGTCACGGTTGAGCTCGATGAGCTGGACTGCGCGGACGGTGGTGGTGACGCTCATCGGTTCGATCCCGGAAAGACGCTGCCGCAACAGTACCGCCGAGGTATCAGCACCGGAGTAGGCGACGGAGACATGGGGGGTGAAGCCGTCGGCGGTTTCGGGCACCCTGCTGTCGCCCCACACATCAGCGATCGCAGCCCGGACGGCGGCGCGCAGCTCCTCCACCGGCTGCCACGGGGCAACCTGGAGCATGACGGCTTCCGGGTCCGCGTCAGCCGGTCCGAGAGTGACGGCGAAGGACGTTAACCGGGCGCAGTGTGCCTGCGCCGCGATGATGATGCCGTCCAGGTCCACGCGGGTGACCTCGTCGGTGAAGCCGACCCCTTGCATGGTCAGGTGCAGGCCCTCCGCGGGCACCAGATCGAGGGTCGGCAGGGTGAGCGCCTGCTGATAGCGGCCAACCAGGTCGATCACTTCGGATGCGCCGTCGAAGGTGATGTGGAACGTGTAGAACGACCGGCCGATCTTCCAGCCGGGACGCCACCACCAGTGATCCCGCATCCGTTCCAACCGGGCGAACGCTTCCCGGCGGGTATCGACATGCCACTGTTCCCGAGTCATATCCGGGAGGCTAGCCACCGGGCAACGCCGGTCGTGCGTTGTTCTGCCAGTCGGCGGCCAGTTCGGCCAGGTCCCGCATGGATGCGGTCGGTAGGAACCGACGGCCGGCATCGAGGAACTGCCCGGCCCGTACCGCCACGGTCGCGATCGGCCGGGTCGCGGAGATCTCCAACGCTTCCCCGACCAGGCGGACCGCCTGCTCGGGCGCATCCTCGGCGAGGAACGTCAACGCGATGTCGATACGGGTCAGTGAGCGGGGTCCGGTCATACCGGCGGCGTCGAACCGGGCGAGCGCGGCGAAAGCGAACCGGCGGGCGCTGTCGAGGTCACCGACGGCCAGGAAGGCGGTAGCGGCGTTGCCGTCCACCCGAGCCGGGCAGTAGCCCTCCAGCGCCAGGCATGGGCTGACCGTCCCTGTTGGGTGGGGGTGTGCCAGTTCGCGGGCACGATCGACGGCTATGGCTACGGTGCGGGCGTCGCCGAGCTTGCCCGCGGCACGCGCCTGCCCCTGGGCGAGCAGTCGGGGTTCCTGGGCTCCACCGTGGCTGTACCGTAACCCGTCGACCGCCAAGGCCAGGCAGTGGTCATACCGGCCGGCGTAGAACTCGATCAGGGCCTGCGTGCCGCGTACCCAGGCGCGTAGCTCGTCGTCGTCGACAAGGTCGGCAAGCTGGTATGCCTCGTCGCAGTAGGCCCGTGCGGTCGACAGGTCCCCGCGGTCCACGGCCAGCGAACCGAGCAGTCCGGACAGCCGGGCAGCCACCCGGTACAGGCGGGCCCGTTGCCGGAGGTTCTGCCGGCCGTCGAACAGCGCCTCCACCCAGCCGCGCTGTTCGACCAGCCTGGGCACCAGCGCTGCCGGGCCGAGCCGTTCGTACTCGTCGACAGTGTCCACGGTCATCCGCTCAAGCTGGTCGAGGGTGTTATCGGAGACGTTCGACGATCCCGCGCGGCGCATCCGGTCCACGATCACCATCCTGGGTTCGAACGGGATTGCCGGCTGTCCGTCGCCGGGGCCGGCTTGTGAGGGCAGACCAACCCGGAGCCCGAGCTGTTCGGGAGTGGCGTGGAACAGCCGGCACAGCAGATCGGGGTAGGGCGCCCGCGGGGTGGCGGTGCCGCGCTCCCAGCGTGACACCAGATTGCCGTCCACGCCGACGCGTAGCCGTAGGTCGTCCCAGGCGAGTGCGGCGAGCGCATCGGCAAGCCCCCGCTGGCTGTACCCGGCAGTTTCCCGGCGTTGGCGCAGTTCCGCGCTGAACATGCTGTTGCCGACCGGCACGGCGCCTCCCCTCGGCATCACGGTAGCCGTGTTGGTGCGGATCGTGAACTAGGCGGTGGTCTGGGCATTCGCCTAGCCGTCCATCTGCGCACCTACCTGATAGCCGCGGCCGGCACCGAGCGTCGGACAGGTCCGACACGGTGAGCTGAACGTCGTCAACACCACGCAGCCAATCCACAAACGGGGAGATGTTGTGCCAGCACAACCCGGTAAACCGCTGTCCGGGACGGCCAGCGCCCGCTATCTGCCGCAGACCGGAACCTGCGCCGTACGGACCCAACCCCGGCCGGACGTGCCGGCGGATGCCGCGCTGTACGCCTTTGTGGTCTCCGGGCCGGACCAGCAGCCGGTGGAAGTCCATCTACCGTTTCCGAGCGTGGCTGCCGCCGACCATCACGCCCGGGGCCGCAACCTCGACGGCCGCGTGGTGCCGATCATCTTCCCGTTCCACTCTCCCCGTACAGGGACCTGAGACCAGGCCCCTGCCATCCGTCCCTCGGCGTTCCCTCGGCGTTGCCGGAGCTGCCGGCCGGTGCGTACACCACCACCCATCCACCGAAAGGAAAGATCCGTGGCCGACCTCCGCAACCTGAAGAAACCCGACGTCGACGAGATCGTCGTCGGCAACCTGGACTGGATCACGTCCAGTTACAGCAACGGCGCCGGAGGCATGTGCGTCGAAGTCGCGAAACTCGACAGCGGTGTCATCCTCCGCGACTCCGTCCAGTCCGACGGGCCGGTGCTGTCGTTCTCCCGCGAGGAATGGCGGGCGTTCACCGACGG